>CAMEZU010000312.1 GCA_945947925.1 uncultured Verrucomicrobiota bacterium | reverse complement strand
GGCAAGGGCAAGGGCTACATGATCGACGGGCAGGGCAACTTCGGCGACCTCTACACCGGCATGCCCGCCGCCGCGCCCCGTTACATCGAGTGCCGCCTGGCCGCGCTCGCGCGCAAGGAGCTCTTCAACCCGAAGACGACCGAGTACACGCCGAGCTACGACGGACGCAACAAGGAGCCGGTCTACCTGCCCTCGAAGCTGCCGCTCCTGCTCATGCTGGGCGCGGACGGCATCGCCGTCGGCCTCTCCACCGCGATCCTGCCGCACAACTTCGGCGAGCTGATCGAGGCCGAGATCAATCTCATCCAGAAGAAGCCCTTCGAGCTCTACCCCGACTTCCAGCTCGGCGGCGTCATGGACGTCTCCGAATACCAGGATGGCCTGGGCAAGGTGAAGGTGCGCGCCGTGATCGAGGCGCGCGACAAGAA
This sequence comes from uncultured Verrucomicrobiota bacterium, assembly GCA_945947925.1. Taxonomy (GTDB): domain Bacteria; phylum Verrucomicrobiota; class Kiritimatiellia; order RFP12; family UBA1067; genus UBA1067. The sequence continues at coordinate 2,072 of CAMEZU010000312.1, read as the reverse complement.
CAAGCTCGTGATCACCCAGCTGCCCTGGGGCGAGACGACGGACTCGATCTCGACCTCGATCGAGGAGGCGATCAAGAAGAAGAAGGTCGCCGTCCGCAAGATCCACGACCTGACCTCCGCCGAGGTGCAGATCGAGCTCGAGCTGCAGGCCGGCGCCTCGCAGGAGAAGGTCAAGAGCGCGCTCTACGCGTTCACGACATGCGAGAAGTCCGTCTCCTCCCGTCCGATCGTGCTCGACGCCGGGCGCCCGCGCGCCATGACCGTCTCGCAGATCCTGCAGAAGAACGTCGACCGCCTGATGGACCTCACGAAGCGCGAGCTCGAGATCCGCCTGGGCGAGCTCGACAAGCTCTTCCACGACCGCACGCTCGACCGCATCTTCGTCGAGGAGCGCATCTACAAGCGCATCGAGACGGAGAAGACGTCCGACGGCGTGAAGGCCGCGGTCCGCACCGGCTTCCAGCCGTTCCTCGGCGAACTGCGCCACCCCGAGATCACGGACGACGACATCAAGCGACTGCTCGAGATCCCGATCCGCCGCATCTCCCAGTTCGACATCGACAAGAACCGCGAGGAGATCGAGAACATCCGCAAGGAGGAGGACGAGGTCAAGGACAACCTCGCGCACCTGCGCGCGTTCGTGGTCAAGTACCTCAAGGGCCTCCTCAAGGAGTACGGGAAGAAGTACCCCCGCTGCACCCAGATCGCCAACGGCGCCTTCAAGGAGGTCGACGTGCGCGCGATCACGGCGAGCGAGCTGACGATCAAGTACGACAAGGAGAACCACTTCGTCGGCAGCGGCCTGCGCGGCGGCGACGAGCTCTTCAAGTGCTCCTCGCTCGACAAGCTCGTCTTCATCTGGAAGGACGGCCGCTACAAGATGACGCCGCCTTCGGACAAGATCTTCGTCGACAAGGACCTGCTCGAGGTCTTCCTCTTCAACCCCGAGAAGGACCGCGACCGCGCGTTCGTCTGCGTGTACGAGGAGCCTCTCTACGGCTTCTCCTACATCAAGCGCTTCACCTTCGGCGGCATGATCAACAACAAGCTCTACCGCCTCGCCCCGGAGAAGGGCAAGGTCCTGTTCTTCGAGGAGGGCTGCCCGGAGCGGCTCTACGTGAAGTTCAAGCCCGCGAAGGGCCAGAAGATCCACCAGATGCTCTTCCAGCCGCTCGAGCTGATCGAGAAGGGCGGCGGCGAGAAGCTGCCGGTCGTCGAGGTGCGCAGCGCCACCGCGCGCGGCATCCAGCTGACGACGAAGGGCATCGCCCGCATCTCCGCCACCAAGGGGTCCTGGTGGGACGACGGAGAGGCCTCGACGAAGGGAGTCCTGCTATGAAGAAGCTCGCCGCGCTTGCCCTCCTGCTCGGCCTGGCCGCCTCCTGCCTGGCCGCCGCGAAGCCGAAGTACGTGTTCCTGTTCATCGGCGACGGGATGTCCACGCCGCAGCGCATGACGGCGGAGGAGTTCTCCCGCGCGATCGGCAACGGCCCGCTCGCGATGAACGCGCTCCGCTACCAGAGCATGACGCGCACGCGCGCCGCGAACGCGGTCGTCACCGATTCAGCCGCCGCGGCGACCGCGATCGCCTGCGGCGAGAAGGCGGACAACGGGACGCTGGGCCTGAAGCCCGACGGCACGCGCCTCGAATCCGTCGCCGAGTTCGCGAAGCGGAACGGGAAGAAGGTCGGCGTCATGACAACCGTGCCGATCGTCCACGCGACGCCCGCCGGCTTCTACGCCCATCGCCGCAGCCGCGGCGACAACTACGGCATCGCCCTCGACCTGCTCGCCTCGGGCTTCGACTACTTCGCGGGCGGCGGCGTCAACGACGACTACGACGACAAGGCGCACGCGGAGTATCGCGGCAACGTCTTCGCGCTCGCGGCGAAGGACGGCTACGCGGTGGTCCGCGACAAGGCGGCCTTTTCCGCCCTGAAGCCCGGCTGCGGGAAGGTGTGGGCCGCGTTCGGCGACAACGGCCTCCCGTTCGCGATCGACGACGCAGCCGAGCCCACGCTGGCCGACATGGTCGCCAAGGCGGTCGAGCTGCTGGACGGCCCCGATGGTTC
>CAMEZU010000311.1 GCA_945947925.1 uncultured Verrucomicrobiota bacterium | reverse complement strand
CTACTCCTTCGCGGGCTATGCGCGCAATCCGAACGAATTCGCGCAGAAGCTGACGATCGAACCGTCCGCGGCCATTGCGACCCAGCTCGGCGAGACGACTTACACGGACTTCCCGGTGCTCGTTCGCCTCTCCTCGGCAATCAAGGGTTTCGATGCCGGTGCATCGAAGTGGTCGGGTGCGGACCTTCTCTTTGTCGACGAAGCCGGAAACGATCTCAGCTTCGAGGTGGAGACGTGGAATCCGGACGGCACGTCATTCGTCTGGATCAAGGTGCCGACGCTCTCGGCTGCGACGCGCCTCACCTGCTATATCGGGTCCAACAAGCCGAGCTACAAGTTCCCGGAGGCGAAGGACGTTTGGACGCGTTACGTCGGCGTCTGGCACTTCGCGCCGGCGGAAGCGGGCGGTTCGGTTGTCTCCGACGCAACCGGCCATGCGCTTGAGGGCGCGACGACGGCGAAACTGGAAACGCTGGACGGTCCTTTCGGCAATGCGGCGCTCACGGGGAGTGCGACCCTCTCGGCGCCGGACTACGAGCCTGCACACCAGGTCGGCGCGACCTTCACGGCTTCGGGCTGGTTCATCTGTCCGAAGTTTTCTGGGGCGCCCCAGAACTGGGACACCTTCGTCTCGAAGAAAACGGGACTCCAGTGGGACGTCGCGAGCGGTTGGTATCTGCAGATGAACCAGTCGAAGACGTCGATGGGCTGCGTCCTCACGAGTAGCGAGCCGAAGACGACGATTCCCGATGCGACGCAGAACTGGAACTACTACACGATCGTCTCGACCGGCAGCAAGGTGCTGGTCTATATGAACGGCTCGACCACGCCGGCCATCAACCAGTCCTACACCGTCGTCGCCAACAATACGCCCTACACGCTCGGCGGATCGAACAATGGTGAGGACGAGTACCGCATCCGCAAGGGTGCGGCGAGTGCGGAGGAGCAGGCCATAGAGTATAAGACGATGGCCGATGCGAATTTCTTTGCCTACGGCAGTGTCGAATCGATGGATGAGAGCGCACCGACGATTGGGGAGCCGGCAATCGTGCGCAATCCCGACGGCAGCTACACGGTGACGACGGAGATCTCCGACAACACACCGAAGGCTGGCACGGTCCGGTGCCGAGTCGGTACGGCCGACTTTGTGATGACGGGCTCGGGAATGGGAACCTACGCGGCGACGGTGTCGGGTCTGGCGGATGGCACTTACACGTGCGTCATTGTGGCCGAGTCCGCGGCCGGCACGGTGATCGAGCGGATCTCCCAGACAGTCTTCTACGTCGGTGAGCTGAGCCTTGCGTTCGGGCAGAACGCCGAGGAGAGCGGAACGGTGGCGGGCTGGTTCACTTTGACGCGCTGCGATGACGGCAAGGCCCTCCCCGTCAACTTTGTGGTGGATGCGGCGTCGACGGCGATTTCCGATCAGACGTATGTCGCCCTCGTTTCGCCGGTGGTCATTCCCGAAGGCGAGCGCTCGGTGCGACTGGAGGTTGTACCGAAGGTGGATGCCGAGACGATGAAGGATACGATTGTCCGTGTGAACCTGCTCCCCGGACTCTATGGTATCGATGCGACGCAGGTGAGCGCCGAGCTGACGATTGTCAACCTGACGACCGAAGCGGGTTGGAATACCTGGATCGCGACGGCGTCCAGCAAGGCTTCCGTCGACGCCAACTGGTCCGCGGGCCATGCGCCGCGTGCGGACGAGAAGGTGATGTTCGACGGACGCTTCTCCACGGCGGCGTGCGAATGGGATGCGGCGGCGACGCAGACCGTTGCCGCGTGGAAGCAGACCGAAGGCTATACGGCGACGGTGACGTTCAAGACGGAGTTTCCGACCTACGCGACTGCGACATTCCCGCTCTTCACCGTCACGGGCGATTGCGAGATCCTGTCCGGCAACTGGACGTGCTACGGCAATTACAACAACTACGACGCGGAGGTTCCGTCGAACACGTCCAAACTGTCCACGAAGCGCTGGTGCCTCAACGTGTCCGTTGGCGGCAAGATGACGCTGGCCGCCGGGGCGACAATCGATCTGACGGGCAAAGGCTTCGGACATCCCGGCAATCAGAGCTCGCCGAGCTACGGCGGCTACGGCTTCCTTGCACCGGAGACGATGGCTCCCTATGGCAGTCTCACCGAGCCGTTCGATCCCGGCATGGGCTGCCGCTCGCAAAGCGACCAGAACAAACGCATTAGCGGTATTGGCGGCGGTGCGGTCAAACTCGTCGTGGCGGGCGATCTCGAACTCGGCGGTGCGATTCGCGCGGTCGGTACGATTGACAACAATGTCGTCCGCTCGGGTGGCACGGGCGGATCCATTTGGATCGATGCACACCAGATTTCCGGCGAGGGTACGATTGACGCGTCCGGCTGTCCGCCGAGCTCCTTCACGAGTGATCAGGGCGTCGCGGTCGGTTCGGGCGGTCGTATCGCTCTCTACACGAAGGAACCGCTGGCGCTCGACCGTGCGAGGATTTCCTGCAACGGAGCGGCCTACT
>CAMEZU010000310.1 GCA_945947925.1 uncultured Verrucomicrobiota bacterium | reverse complement strand
TTGATGACGCCGAGGGACACGAGATCGGCCTCCTTCCAGGTGCCGTTTACGGAGACCTCGAGGAGGCCGAGGTCGCGCTGGAGGGCGAGTTCCTGGTTCTTGTAGCTGATCATCGCGGCATAGAGCGAATTCTTGGCGGAGACGAGCGAGTCCTGCGCCTCGAGCATGACCGTCATGTCCGCACGGCCCGCCTGCAGGAGGATCTCCTGGTTGCGCACGCGCCGCTCGGCGAGGTTCATCGCCATGTACTGGATGAGAAGATCGTCCTTCGTCTGGTTCATCGAGCGCATGTCGCCGCGAATCGTCGACTTGAGCGCGTCCTCCTGCTGCTGATAGGTGCGGACCGCGTTCTCGACGGCAATGAGCGCGTTGCGGTAGCCGTTGCGCTCGGAGCGGCGCTCGATCGGCAGGTCGATCGTGAGGACGGGGTTGACGGACGTCTCGCGCGGATGGATGGCGCCATGGTTGACGCCGCTGCGGCGCGACATCGGACCCACCGTCTCCGCGACGTTCGCCGCGCTCGCCCCGAGCGTCACCTCGGCGCGCAGCCGGTCCTCGGCGACGAGCAGGTGACGCTGCGCATCCTCGAGCTGGTCGCGGTACGAGACGAAGTCAAGGCGGTTCGAGAAGGCGAGCGCGATGGCGATGTCCGTCCTCGCCTTGAGTCCGCCCTCGTCAACCGAATCCGGCGGATCGAGCTCGACCTCCGCCGACTCGCCCATCTCGTAGCTCTCCGGCGCCCGCTCGATGAACTGCGCGACGTACTTCTCGAGTTCCACGAGATCGCCCTCCCGCGGCTCGATGCGGGCGTCCGGTGGCAGGCCGAGCGTCATCTTGAAGGAATCCTTCGTCGACTCGTAGCTCTGGCACGAGGCGATCCAGCTCGCCTTCGACGAGAGCTCGCTCTGATGCGCCTGCTCGAACTGCGACTGCGACATGCGGCTCGCCTCGCTCATCCGGTACGAGCGGCGCGTCGAGCGAATCACGCGCCGGAACGCCTCGTCCTGGTTCTGCTGGCGTCGCTTCGCGAGGACGAGCGCAAGGTAGGCGGACTCGATGCGGCAGATGAACTCGCGCTTGTACTGCTCGAAGGCCCGCACCTCGTAGATGAAGGACCGCTGCGCCTGCGTGAGCGACTCGGTGTTGACGAGCTCGCCCGAGCCGCGCAGGAGCGGAACGGAGATGCTGAGGTCCGCGGACGACCCCCACGCCGTGCGCGTGTCGCCCGTCAGCATGCCCGCGAGGTTCGCCATGATGGATCCCGTCACCCGCACGCCGTTGCGGAACTTGCGGCTCACGCCGAAGCTCGCGCTCTCGTCATGGCTCACGGCGTGGTTCTCCCAGGCGTCGCGCTCGTTCGCGTCGCGCCGGATGCTCCCGTTCGACCGGAGCGTCCCCGAGAAAATGCTGCGGAACGCGTCGTCCTCGAGATCCATCCCGAGCGCCGACCGGAAGAGCGCCTCCTTGCGCGCCTTGTAGTCGGGACTGTTGAAGGCCGCGATGCGCACGGCGTCCACAAGGCCGATCTCCAGCGCGTTCGTCCCGCCCTTCCAGATGGCGATGGACGGATCCTCCCCGCCCGGCAGAAGCCGCTCGTCCGCCCGCCAGTAGCGGTTCGTCGGGATGTCGCGGATGCCGAAGCTCGCCGGATCGTTCGCGAGCAGGTTCTGGTCCAGCATCAGCCGGCGGCGCAGCGTGTCCGCCGGCGTCTCGATCTCGAACTCCTCGACCTTGCCCGTCACCTCCTGCTGGTACGCGCTCAGGTACGCACGCGACGTCGCGTCCGCCTCCAGCCGATAGTCCTGCGCGTTCTTGCAGCCGACAAGAATCCCAAGCGCCGAAACGGCGAACAGTTCAAGCAACACTCTCACACGATAATTCATTCTTACAAGTATACCAAATCGGCGGCATCAATTGACACCCCATTGTCACGCAACCAAGGCCGGTCAGGGGGATTGACTTGAGACTTGAGACGCGAGACGCGAACGCAATGCGGGGTGGAGACCGCGTCCGCCTTTCTTTATGCTAAACTATATCCCATGACTATCGAAGACATCCCTGCCGTCAACCGGGCCCTGAAGAAGGAATTCAAGGCCCATGCCGCGCCGATCATCGAACTGATCGAGGCGCAGACCCACGACCCCTTCTGCGTGCTCGTCGGAACGATCCTCTCCGCCCGTACCAAGGACGCCTGTACCGCGGGCGCCGTGAAGCGCCTCTTCGCCACCGCGGCCGGGGAGCGGTTCGCCCCGTCCGACCTCGAGCGCCTCTCCGTCGCCGAGATCGAGAAGCTCGTCTATCCCGTCGGCTTCTTCCGGGACAAGGCCCGTCACCTCAAGGAACTCCCCGGCGTCCTTCAGGCGAAGTTCGGCGGCGTCCTCCCGCAGACGGTCGAGGAGCTCTGCGAACTTCCGGGCGTCGGACGCAAGACCGCGAACCTCACGGTCGCCGTCGGCTTCGACCTCCCCGCCATCTGCGTCGACGTCCATGTCCACCGCATCTGCAACTGGCTCC
>CAMEZU010000309.1 GCA_945947925.1 uncultured Verrucomicrobiota bacterium | reverse complement strand
GAGGTGATGGGGGTCGTGTCCGTCGTCAACGCGGAGACGGGCGCACCCGTCGCGGCGACCGAGGCGAGCTTTCCGCCAGGTGCCGTCATCGCCAGGAAAATCGAAAAAGAGGAGTCGGGCGCACGATTGAAGATGCGATGAATGCGCCTGAAGTGCCAACTGAAGCGCCGCGTCCGCATTCCGTGAGGATAGATCTGCTATGTGGTGCGCCTGGTGGGACTCGAACCCACATGCCTTTCGGCAAAGGAACCTAAATCCTTCGTGTATACCAATTTCACCACAGGCGCGGAATACTTTGTTACTTCTGAAGCTTTTTCTTGTGCTCGAAGAAGACGCGAGTGCGTTCGGCGAAGCGCTGGGCTTCGGGGAACGTGCTGGCCGAGGCGAGCTTCTGGAATTCCTCCAGGGCCGCCTTCTGCTTCCGGTCGAGATTCGCAGGGACTTCGAAGACGATGCGAACGGTGAGATCACCCGCCCCGTTGCCGCGAAGGGACGGGACGCCCTTGCCGCGCAGGCGGAAGAGCTTGCCGTTCGGCGTGCCCGCCGGAATCTTCAGCGTCGCCGCGCCTTCCGGTGTCGGGACTTCAACCGAACCGCCCAGGGCCGCCAGGACCGGCGAAACGGGCACGTCCACGCCGAGGTCGAGTCCCTCGCGCTCGAAGATGTCGCTGTCATGGATGCCGATCGTCACGTAGAGGTCGCCGTTGGGACCGCCGCGAAGACCGCCGCCGCCCTTCCCGGCAAGACGCAGTCGCGAACCGTTATCAATGCCGGCCGGAATCTTGAGCGCGATCTTCTGGGGCGTCGAGACATGACCCGTACCGCGGCACTTGCGGCAGGGCTTCTCAATCACCGTGCCCGCACCGCCGCAGGTCGGACAGGTTTGGCGAACCTGGAAGAACCCGCCGCCACCGATGACCTGTCCGCGTCCGCCGCAGGTCCGGCACGTCACGCGCTTCGACCCCGCCGCCGCACCGGTCCCCCTGCAGTCGGGACACTCCGAGGGAAGCGTGATGTCAATGTCGCGTTCGCTGCCGAAGATCGCCTCGTCGAACTCAATGTCAAGGCGGAAGGACATGTCTTCGCCGCGCCGGGGTCCGTTCGAATCCTGCTGACGCTGACGGCGTCCGCCGCTGAAAAGATCCTCGAAACCGCCGAATCCGCCGCCTCCGCCGCTATGTCCGCCGAAGATGTCGCCGAACATGGAGAAAATGTCCTCCATGTTCATGCCTCCGCCGCCGAATCCGCCGAATCCGCCCGCGCCGCCATTCATGCCGGCGTGACCGAACTGGTCGTAGCGCTGACGCTTTTCCGCGTCGTGGAGCACGTCGTAAGCCTCGGCCGCTTCCTTGAACTTCTCCTCGGCTTCCTTGTTGCCGGGATTGCGGTCGGGATGGTACTTCATCGCCAGCTTGCGATAGGCGGACTTGATCTCATCCGCCGTCGCCGTCTTGCTGACGCCCAGCACCTCATAATAGTCACGCTTCTCTGCCATAACTATTCTCTATTCACTGTAACCTGTTCACTTGGTTTCTTCGGGCTTGCCCGAGGAAACCACGACCTGGGCGGCCCGCAACACCTTGCCCTTGAGGAACCAGCCCTTCTTGGACTCGACCGAGACTTTGCCTTCCTCCACGTCGGGGGACGGGAGCTGGGCGATGGCCTCCATCTTGTCCGTATCAAGCGGCTGTCCGACCGAATCGAACGGCTCCGCACCGTGATTCTTCAGCATCGCGAGAATGCCGTCGTAGACGAGCTTCACGCCCTTGACGAACGGATCGTCCTTGTTCTCCGCCTTGTCCAACGCCATCGCGAGATTGTCCACCGACGGCAGCAGGTCCTTGAGAACCTGGCTCTCGACATAGCGATAGGTGTCGTCGCGGTCGCGCGCGGCGCGCTTCTTGTAGTTGTCGAAGTCCGCGAGAAGACGCGCATACTGGAGCTTCCAGTCCACTTCGGCCGGCTTCTCTTCCGACGGCTTCTCCTCCGACGGCTTCTCCTCGGCCGCGGACTGTTCCTCAACCGGCTTTTCGTCCGCAGGCGTCTCTTCCGCCTGCTCCTCCGTCTCGGTCGCAGGCTCCGCCGGCTGCTCCTCGGCAGCCTTCGGCTCTTCGGCCGGCTGCTCGGCTTCCTTCTTGATCTCTTCTTCCGTCATCTTCTTCCTAAACCACATTCGGTGCGTCTTTAAAAGTCTACGGGGCCGCTCGAAGGCAAGCCCCTGATTCTAACGGACCGACCGAGGGCCGGTCCTCCGGCGGTTACGCCTTGATCTGACCCGCCTTAGCGAGCATCTTCGCCTCGACGGACTGGATTTCCGCAAAGCCCTGCGAGCTGTGCGGGTTGAGTCCGTTGGACGCCTCCATCGAGCTGTCGGCTTCGTTGTAGATCGTCGCCTTGAGACCCTTGAGGGACTCGAAGAAGATGTTGCCCTTGTAGAGGCCGAGCGTGACTTCCGCCGTCGCTTTGTCAGCCCAGACCTGAATTGCCGCGCGGGCGGCCTGGGTCGCGGGATCGAACCAGCGGCCGTCATA
>CAMEZU010000308.1 GCA_945947925.1 uncultured Verrucomicrobiota bacterium | reverse complement strand
TCCAACGGCGCACGACCATGCCGGGGAATGTGCCTTCCGGGACAGTATGCCCGTTGTACGTATATTCCTGGAACGTTGCCGTTTCCGACGCATCGAGCCACAGCGCGGGAAGATCGCCCAGCACCGACGGCAACACCGCATCCAATACGCACGCGAACGACGCACCGTTTTTGATCACGACCTCAAGTGTGTCGGCGATCATGCCGTAACCGGCATCACCCCGAACGACGAGTCTGCCGGCTCCTTCAATCGAACCGACGGAACCGGACTCCAGACAAACGGTGACTCCGCGCGGAATCGTGAGCGACGCGACGACTTCCCCTTCCGGCAACGCAAGCGTCACGGACGCATCGGGCGTCAACGCATTGCGAACGACAACCTTCACGCCGCCGGCGACAGAACCGAGGGTGACGCGCTTCGTCGCGTTCGCCACGTAAACGAGCGAATCTTCCGCGACGGACGCGACATCGAACTCGGACGTGGAGGCGTCTTCGCCGCGGAGTTCGGCCGTACCCGAGATTTCGGGAATCGCGCGCTGCTCGTTGGCGGCGGCCGTGTAGATGACACCGCCGAGGAAGTCCGAGCCACTTCCACGATTGCCGTAGAAGACGCCCTCGACCTTGTCCCACAAACCATACGCTCCCGTATCGTCGATGCACGGCACGAAGTCACGCTTCACGATTTCGCTGCCGCCGTCCGCCTCGGAAATCGTCATCGCATACAGCCGCATCGGCTGATGGCGATACGGGGCCGAGGTCCCTTTGGCGCTCTGGTAGTTGTTTTCGCAGAAAAGGTAAATCGGCGCGGCGGCCGGATTGTTGACGGTCGTGATGGTCTTCGTATTCGTCGGCGTACCAGTCACCGTCACCGAGCCGCTTTTCAACTCGACCGCATATTCGTTGCCGGCAACGACATCGACATTCGCCTCGCTGTAGGTGCCGTTGGCGAAGATCGCATTCAGCATATTGCCGTTGGTATAGCGGAACACGACGGAATTGGCCGAGGCGTCATCCTTCATCATGCCGAACAGCACCGACCAGTTCTCGGCCCTTTCCTTCACCAGAACCGACGCGCGGATCACGGTCGTCGCCTGGGGATTGTACGCGGTGTCGATCCACTGATGTGCGGACGCCGTCGACTCGATCCAGTCGAGCCGCGTGTAGTTCGTCGGCAGATCGGCTGCGACGCTCGGGCCCGCCACGACGGACAGTACAAAGGCAATCGCCGCCGTCGGAAGCATTGACCGACATTTCATCTTGCTCATTGACGTGTTCCTTTCAGATGTTGATTCCATTCCCCTGCGTTACAGCGACACCGTCGTCGAAAGGACGCCCTTGTCGTAGCCGGGCTGTCCGCCGCCGACGAAGACCGTATAGTCGCCCGTCGCGAGCGACTGCTTGCCGTCCATGCCGAACTGCATGAACTGCTCGGGCTTGAGCGTGAAGCTCACCGTCTTCGTCTCGCCAGGCTTGAGCGTGACGCGCATGAAGCCCTCGAGATGATGACGACGGCGGTCGCCCGAACCTTCCGGCGAACGGACGTAGAGCTGGACGACTTCATCACCCGCAACCTTGCCCGTGTTGGTGACAGTGGTGGAGATGGTGACGGTCTTGTCAGCGCCACGGCTCGAGTCGAGCCGGGTACCAGGCCGTCCGTACGCGAACGTCGTGTAGGAGAGGCCGTAACCGAACGGATAGACGACGTTGTCCGCGCCGTAAAGGTAGGTGCGTCCGGGGAGCTTGTAGTCCTCGAAGTCGGGGAGCTTCGCCATGTCGCCGTAGAACGTGACCGGCAGTCGTCCTGCGGGATTGTTGAGACCGGCGAGCGTGCGGTAGACGGCCGTACCGCCCTGATCGCCCGGATACCACGCGAGGAGGACGGCGTCAGACAGCTCAGCGACTTCGCGCAGGTCCATGCAGCTGCCGCCGTAGACGACGGAGACGATCCTGGCCTTCGGATGGTCCTTGCGGTCCTGACGGAGGAGCCTGAGCTGCTCGTCGCGGAGATTGAGGTGCTTCTTGTCCCCGCCCTCGCCCTCGTCACGCGGCGTGAGACCGATGCAGGCGATGATGACGTCGCCGTTATGCGAATTCTCCTCAACGAGCTTGCCCGGTCCGAGTTCACGCAGGAAAGCGCGATAGATCGAGACGGGATCGCCGGGAAGTCCGTTGTAGTTGCCGAGCAGGACGTCCTCGTCCTTATGACGGCCCCAGAGCGCGATACGCTTCGTCTTCTTGAAGTCGATCGGCAGCACGCCGTTGTTCTTCAGGAGGACGATCGACTTCTCCGCGCACTTGAGCGAGACGGCGAGATGGGCCGCGTTGGCGATATCCTTCGCACCGAGATGGTCCCAGGGCGTTTTGCCGCCGCCGATGTTACCGAGAAGATAGCGGGTCGTCAGCAGGTTCGCGGCCGCATTCGCGACGAGATCCTTACTGATTTCGCCTCTGTCGAGCCCGCCGCGCATGGAGTAGAACGCGCCGTCGTTGCAGAGGTCCAGGCCGCCCTTCAGGCAGGCAACGGACGCGTCGCACTGCGTCTTTGCAT
>CAMEZU010000307.1 GCA_945947925.1 uncultured Verrucomicrobiota bacterium | reverse complement strand
TTCAGGATTGCGGTATGAGCCGCAATCCTGACCTTACACTTTTTATTCACACCCGCCGGCATCCACGCTCAAAGAAAATTCCCTCATCGGGTGATTGTTTTTGCTATAATGATATGACAAAATGAAAGGTCAAACTATGTCGACTTCCAGCAGACGTGATTTCTTCAAGGCTGCGGCCGCCCTTGCCGCTGTCGCTCCGTTCGCCTCCCGAGAGGCGCTTGCCCATGCCGCCAAGCCGAAGGCGGGCAACAACCCGATCTGGCTCATGACGTCCGCCTTCGCATCCGATCCGGACTTCGAGGCCGTCGTCAAGCGCGCGAAGTCCGTCGGCGCCCAGGGCCTTGAGCTCTGCGTGTTCCGCCGCGACACCGACCGTGCGGACCACATCGCGACGCATCTCGACTACGACAACTTCACGGCCGACCGCGCGAAGCGCGTCCTTGAGATCTGCAACAACGAGAACCTCCGCATCTCCGTCGGCGCCTACGACAACCTCATCGGCGCGAAGACCGAGGCGCTGCAGCTCGCGAACCAGAACCACATCCTCAAGCTCATCCGCATGGCGGCGATGCTCGGCGGCGACGCGAACGACGTCGTCTGCGGCACGTTCGTCGGTTATGATCACGTCCTCGGCCGGACGGACGGCGGATTCGAGAAGAACCTCCACAAGTTCAAGAAGGTCTTCCAGCCGATTCTCAACTACGCGAAGTCCCTCGGCGTCACCGTGTGCGTCGAGAACTGCCCGATGGAAGGGTGGCTCCCGGTTACCGCGCCCGACGCGTACAACAACCTCCCCGGCTGCCTCGCGGCCCGCAAGCTGATGTACGCCGTCCTCGACGACGACTCGAAGCTCCAGGAGACGTACGATCCGTCGCATGACATCTGGCAGCACATCGATCCGTCGGACGTCATCGAGGCGATGGATTTCAAGAAGCTCCGCCGCGTCCACATCAAGGGCACGCGCAACTTCACGAACGACGCCGAAGCCGTCCACTGGGGCCGCCTCTATCCGCAGCAGTCCGTCGACGCCGCGCTCGCCAAGAAGGCGGGCGTCCCGCTCCCGGGCAGCGAGTGGGACCGTCTCAGCTACGAGCCGCGGCTCCCGGGCTTTGGCGGCAGCGACTCCTGCGACTGGACGAAGTTCCTCGAGACGCTCATGGCGAAGGGGTTCAAGAATCCGTTCGTCATCGAGAACGAGGGCTGCAACAGCTCGCACACCGGCAACATGGGCGCGACGCTCCAGGGCTTCAAGGCGACCATCCTCAATACGGCGCCCGTCGTGTGGCCGCTCGGTCCGAACGGCTACGAGTTCGACGTCTCGTCCCTCAAGCCGATGACGGCGGCTATGGCCAAGGACCTCCCGGTCGTGACGATGGACAAGATTTCCTGATTTTACCCCAACAACAAAATCCTGAAAGGACAACAAAATGAACCTCTCCAGAAGGAACTTTCTCGGCGGCATCTTCGCCGGTTCCGCGCTGATGGCGTCGCCCGCGCTTGCGGCGGCGTGCAAGTGCGGCTGCACGTGCGGCGGCATGGGCAAGCTCGCGCTTCAGCTCTACTCGCTCAACAGGTGGATTCCGGCGCAGGACAAGGACAGCAAGGTCGCCCTTGCCAAGGCCCTCGTCAAGATCCGCGAAGTCGGCTTCGAGGGTGTCGAGTTCGCCGGCTACTACGGTGCCAACTCCGCCGAGCTCAAGAAGATGCTCGCCGACGCGGGTCTCAAAGTCTGCGGTACGCATGTCAGCAACGACAAGTACGGTTTCAACGTCAAGGAGAATAAGTTCGACGTCGACGTCCTGAAGCGCACCTGCGAGTTCGAGATGGGCTACGGCAACAGCCTCATCATCTGCCCCGGCGGCGGCAACTTCCCGCCCGGATGCTCGTGGGACACCGGCAAGGGCGGCGACGCCTGCCCGCCGTCCCAGGCCATCGACGACTTCACGAAGCGCCTCGCCGACCTCTACAACAAGGCGGCGATCGAGGCGAAGAAGATGGGCTGCAAGATCGGTCTCCACAACCACACGTGGGAGCACGCGATCCGCATGCAGGACGGCACCTCGTTCTGGGATTACTTCTTCTCCAACACCTCCTCCGACGTCTGCATGGAGCAGGACGTGGGCTGGACGACCTGCGCGGGAGACTTCATCCCCGGCCTCACCCCGATGGCCCAGTACAAGAAGTATCCGCATCGCTCCCCGACGCTCCACGCGAAGGAGAACGGCATGGGCAAGGGCGTGAAGAAGTTCGACGCGATCCTCGGCAAGCCCGGTTGCGACGAGAACGGCAAGGTCTGCGCGACGGCGGTCGCGTGGGACGACCTCTTCCCCGTGTCCGACGCCGACGGCGTCGAGTGGTACGTGATCGAGTGCGAGCGCCACTTCGATGACATCGATGGCGCCGTGGTTCCGTCCTACAACTTCCTCAAGGGCAAGGGCCGCGGCTAATCGTTCGCCCGTCCTTGTGACAACAGCAGGGGCCGTTTCGGGAAACCGGGACGGCCTTTCTCACGGCGATTTCAGATAGGCAGTAACGACTCCGTGCATTGTTGAGAGTTGGGCTC
>CAMEZU010000306.1 GCA_945947925.1 uncultured Verrucomicrobiota bacterium | reverse complement strand
TCATTGAAGACTGCTTCGTTCAGTCGATGAACGGATCCGGCGGCAACAAGGGCGTCGTCCAGGTCGAGAGCGGACGCGTCGAGAACTGCCTGGTCACGCGCAGCACCTGTCCGGCGAGCGGTACCGAGGAGGACCGTCCCGGCAACGTGATTCAGATCGGCGCCAAGGGACGGGTCACGAACTGCACGGTCGTCGGAAATACGATAACGACGCGCGGCATCGTGTTCGTGAGTTCCTCCACCGCACGGCTCGTGAACTGCGTGATTGCGGGGAACGAGAAGGGCGAAGGGTATGACACGGTCTACTTCGGCGGCTCGGTCACGGATTCGTCGGCCTGTGTCGTCAACTGCGTCATCGATCCCGAAGACCTTGAGGCAACGTTCAAGAACTACGCGAAGGGCGACTTCACGCCGGCGGCGGGCGGTCCGCTCTGCAACGCGGGCGCGGCTTGGGCGGATGCCCCTGCCACGGACCTCGCCGGCAAGCCGCGCGTGCAGGGTCGGTCCATCGACATCGGCTGCTACGAAGCGGCCCCGACCGGTTTCGTGATCAGCATCCAGTAAGCGAGGCGGATCCTGAAGCGCCGGGCGTTTCTTGATTGTACAAAGTAAAAGTAACGGGGTATGTATGAAGAAATCAATATTAGGCATCTTGGGTGCGGCGCTGACCGCCTTCTCGGCGCAGGCAGTTGATATTTCGACAGCCGACGAATTGAGGGCGGCGATCGAGGGTGATAATCCGATTGCGTTGACGGCCGATCTCGACTTGTCGGGATGGGGGACGATCGATTGTCCGTCGGGTGTTTCGCTGGACGGTCGGGGGCATACGATCTCTGGTCTTACCGTTCCGCTGCTCGGTGCCGTGACGGGCGATGCGACAATCAGGGATATCGTCTTCCGCGGTGCGGCGGTGTCGGCGACGGCGGGAGACATCGCGGTTTGCGCGAAATCCCTCAAGGCGGGCTCGATCGAAGTCTCGGGGCTGTCCTTCGTCGGCTGCACGCTCTACAAGAAGAACAGTGGCGCGGCGGGTTTTGTGACGGCCAGTCTCGAGACGCCGACGACGGCGCTGGTCGAAAACTGCACGTTTGATGCGGACTGCAAGCTGACGGTTGCGGCCGGAGCGACGGCGGCACCTGTCGCCGGGTACTTTACCGCGAACGGCGACGGGGCCGAGGCCACGGTGTCGAAGTGCATCTACCGCGGACAGATCGTTCTCAACGACTGGACGATGAAGACCGCGGGCATCGTCTGCGGGGTGACGGCGAAGCAGACCAAATACACCCATATGGCGTACGTCAACATCTACGATTGCGTCAACTATGCGAGCATCTCCCATACGGGGGCGAACTGCAATGGCGGCGGCATCGTCAACACGACGGAAGGCGGCACGGCGTCGACCGACGGCGCCATTCGCATTGCCCGTTGCGTCAACTACGGCAACATCAATTTCAAGGCCGCGCAGTATCCGATCGGCGGTATCGTGTCGCTTCACAAGAACGGCGCGCTCGAGATCACGGACTGCGTCAACTTCGGCAACCTGACAGCGCAGAACGGACAGTCTGTCGGCGGCATCGTCGGCTCGCTCCGGACGCTGATCAATACCTCGGCCACGATTACCGGCTGCGCGAATCTCGGGGATCTCGCGGGTAATGATGCAGGTGGCATCATTGGCGAACATACGCGTCAGAACAATTCGAAGGATCTGATTCTCCGCGCCTGCCTGAATCGCGGCAGCCTCACGGCGCGTCGTGACGGGTCGGCTCCTGGCGAGCTGGTCGGCTATATCGCCACGGCATCGGCCTTTCCGAAGATTGAACTGTCGGGTTCGGTCTGTCGGACAGACCGCCTCATCGGCGGCATGATCTCCGGCGCGACGATTACCGAGGAAGTCGTTGCGGACAACGTCATCGCGACGGTGAGCGAGGGACTGGTGAACGGTACGGACCTCGCGGCGCTCAACGCCTGTCAGGGTGGCTGCAATCTTTGGAAGCAGGGGACACTGACGCCGATTCTGAAGATCATGCCGGACGAGTCGGCGCCGGACGTGATGACGATCGTTTTCAAGGATTCCACCGACTTCGCGGAAACCGTCCTCAAGACCTGCGTCATTACGCGCGGCACCACACCCGTTCCGCCGCCTGCGCCCGAACACGACGGGTACACGTTCCTCGGGTGGAGCCTGGACGAGCTGAGCGGACTTGATGCGGACACGACGATCACGGCCGTCTATCAGTCCGGCACGATCGAGCACACCGTTCGCTTCCTGGACTGGAACGGCGAACTGATCGGCGAACCGCAGCAGGTCGCCCACGGCAAAGCGGCCGAGGCACCGACGGATCCCGTGCGGGAAGGCTGGTTCTTCACAGGTTGGAACACGGCCTTTGACGAGGTGACCGAGGACCTGGACGTGACGGCGACCTATGTCCTGCTTGTTCAGGACTTCGACTCCGGCGAGGCGCTGGCGGCGGCGCTGACGCAGGAGATCCATCCGTCGGTGACCTGCCGCCTGACGGACGACATCGTACTGCCGTCCGACTGGAGCGAGATCGACTTCGCGGCGACGCTCGACGGATGCGGA
>CAMEZU010000305.1 GCA_945947925.1 uncultured Verrucomicrobiota bacterium | reverse complement strand
GAGTCCGGGGGCGAATACAATCAAATGATGCAGACGCGATTGTCCCACTCGCGTGCGATAAGGGAAGTCTCTATGAAGGACAAATCGATGATCGTCGTGGTGGCGGCGCTTTCCGTTTGGGGTGCCGCCGCCGGTGAGAAGGACCTGGACTGGTCCAAGGCGCAGTTCCTGTCCGTTGCGGCGCCTCGAGACAAGGCAAAGGGAGAACCGAACGTCTCGACGTTCCGCAGCGTCTTCAAGAACCCCAAGGCCGTGAAGTCGGCGGTCTGGCACACGACCGGCCTTGGCGTCTACGAGGCCTACGTGAACGGCACGGAGGTCGGAGGGTTCCTCAAACCAGGCTACACGCATCCGAAGCGCTGCCGGCTTGCGACGGCCTCTGACGTAACGGCGTCCTTCAAGCGCGAGGCGGGGGCGGAAAACGTGCTTGCGGCCTCTGTCAGCGCGAGCTGGTGGCGTGACATGGTCTCAGGCTATCCCGGGCGCGAAGCGGCGTTTGCAGGCATCCTGCGGGTCACCTATTCGGACGGCACGACGGCGGACTATCCGACGACTGTTTCCGGCTGGCAAGGCGCCTATGCGGGGCCGCTTCGCTCGGCGACGATCTTCAACGGCGAGGTGTACGACGCGCGCGAGCCGCAGCCTTGGACGGTGCCGGCGATCTACGGTCCGGTCAAGCTGAACACCGAGTTCGCGGGCGAGGTCCGTCCGATGGCGGGCGGAGCGGTGCATCTGCGTACGGACCTGACGCTCGAGCCCGTCGCGGCATGGACCTGGAAGGGCGTCGACGGGGCGACGGAGGAAGCGTACGGCACGGTGCGGAAGGTCCGCACCTTCAAGCCGGGCGAGGCGATGACGGTGGCGGCAGGCGAGACGCTCGTCGTCGACTTCGGACAGAACTGCGCGGCCGTGCCGGAGTTTGCGTTCGCCGCGGAGAAGGGCGTGAAGGCGAACATTCGCTTCGGCGAGATGCTCAATGCGGGAAACGGCGAGAAGAAGAAGGCGTATGACGGTCCTGCGGGCAGCGTCTACCTCATCAATCTCCGCGATGCAAAGGCGCGCGTCGACTACACGTTCGGCGGCGGCGAGGCGACCTATCGACCTGGTTTTTCGTACTTCGGCTACCGGTACCTCACCCTGACGGCCATGGGCGAGGTGACGGTGAAGTCCGTGAAGTCTGTGCCGGTCACGTCCATTGCAAAGGAGCAGGAGCGCAACACGATCGTGACGTCTGACCCGCTTCTCAACAAGCTTGTCTCGTGCGTCATGTGGAGTGCGCGCTCGAATTACCTGTCCATCCCGACGGACTGTCCGCAGCGCAACGAGCGCCAGGGCTGGATGGGCGATGCGCAGGTATTCGTGCCGGCGGCGCTGTATGCGGCAGAGACGTCCGGCTTTCTAACGAAGTTCATGGACGACATCCGCGACACGCAGTGTGAGGACGGCGCGTTCAGCTGCGTGGCGCCGACGGGCTGCTACGGCAACACCGAGCGCGGGTCCACGGGCTGGGCCGACGCGGGCATCTTCATTCCGTATCGCGTGTGGCTCTACACGGGCGACGATACGATCGTCCGCCGCAACTGGTCCGCGATGCTCCGCTATATGGACTGGCTGGACCTGCATGACGGTCCCGATCCGCGCTACGGCGACTGGCTGTCCTTCGAACGTGCGACGCTCGTCGTAGATGACGAGGACTACCGCCGCATTCTCGACATGGCGTACTGGATCTGGGACGCGCGGAATATGGCGACCCTCGCCGAGGCGATCGGCGACAAGGATTCCCTCAAGCGCTTCACGGACCTTGACGCCCGCCTGACGAAGCGCTTTCGCGAGACGTTCCTGGCGGAAGACGGTACGGTCAAGCCGTTCTGGGCCTCGCAGGTCGCGGACCTGTTCGTCCTCAAGCTCAAGTTGGCGCCCGGTCCGTCCGCGATGAAACGCGTGCGGGAGCATCTCGTCGGGGACATCCGTGCGCACGGCAACCATCTGCAGACGGGCTTCCTCGGTACGTCGATCCTGATGGACACGCTCTCTGAGCAGCGCGAGACCAGGCTGGCGTACACGCTCCTCCTCAACCGCGACGTCCCGAGCTGGCTCCATAACGTCTGCGAGGGTGCGACGACAATCTGGGAGCGATGGAACAGCTACACCGAGAAAGAAGGTTTCGCGGTGGACGGCGGCGTCGGCTGCATGAACAGCTTCAACCACTACGCTTACGGGTCTGTCCTCGCCTGGATGTACGGTCGCATGGCAGGTATCCGTCCCGACCCGAAGGCGCCCGGATTCAAGCACTTCTTCCTCACCCCGCAGACCGATCCGCGCGTGAAGAGCGTGAAGGCGAGCTACAATTGCCCCTACGGGACAATTGAGAGCGAATGGAAGATCAACGAACAAGGCGAGGATTCCTACCGGTTTGTGATCCCCGAAGGCACGACGGCAACAGTCGTCGTCCCGAATGGCCGCAATTTCGAACTCGGTCCCGGTACCTACTTGATGCCGGATGAAGAATGACGAGACAAGACATCACGCGGTGCGGGCACTGATTCGCGTACAGGTGTCCATACCCCAGATAGGTGATGCCG
>CAMEZU010000304.1 GCA_945947925.1 uncultured Verrucomicrobiota bacterium | reverse complement strand
TGCTGCTCGTGCGACCGTGCGGCGAAGGACTTCGGCACGACGAAGTACGGCGAGGCGGCGCACCTCTATGTTCTGGAGGGCAAGGGCGGCCTCAAGATGGAGGTCACGGACTACGGCGGGCGCGTGAACCGCCTGTGGGTGCCGGATGCGAAGGGCGAGCTCGTGGACGTGACGATCGGCTTCGATTCGCCGGCGGGCTGGGAGACGACGGACAGCTATTTCGGCGCGATCATCGGCCGCTACGGCAACCGCATCGCGAACGGCACGTTCACGCTCGAGGGCAAGACTTACACGCTCGCGCAGAACGACGCCGACCACCACGCGAACCTGCACGGCGGCACGCGCGGCTGGGACGGCTATGTCTGGGACGCGAAGCCGTTCACGAAGGGTGATGACGTCGGCATCGTCTTCTCGCGCGTTTCGCCGGACGGCGAGGAGGGCTTCCCGGGGACGGTGAAGGCCACGGTCACCTACACGATCACGCCGGAGAACGTCTGGCGCATCGAGTACGAGGGCACGACGGACAAGACGACGCCGCTCAACATGACGCAGCACGTCTATTTCAACCTCGACGGCTCCGATACGATCCTCGACCAGGAGCTGCAGATCGCGGCGTCGAAGTACTCGCCCGTGAACGCCGACCTCGCGCCGGTCGGTCCGGCGGCGGACGTCGCGGGCACGCCGTTCGACTTCCGCACGTTCCAGGTCATCGGCGCGCGCATCGACGATCCCGACACGGTCCTGCAGTACGGTCCCGGCTACGACCACAACTGGGTGCTGGACGGTGCGGGTTTCCGCAAGGTCGCGGAGATGCGCGGCAAGACGCGGGCGATGGAGGTCTGGACGGACCAGATCGGCCTGCAGTTCTATGCGGGCAACTTCATCAAGGACAGCTGGAAGATGAAGGACGCTCGTCCGATGAAGCGCCGCGGCTATCTCGCGCTCGAGACGCAGCACTTCCCGAACACGCCGAACCGTCCCGATTTCCCGACGACGAACCTGAAGCCGGGCGAAACCTACAGGACGGTCACCGAGTACCGTTTCAAGACGCGCTGAGAAAGGAATCCGCAGCATGAAGGAGTTCATTGAATCCGGCAAGGCCGTCATGGGCATCGAGTTCGGCTCGACGCGCATCAAGGCGGTGCTGATTGACGAGAAGTACCAGGTGGTCGCGCAGGGTGCGCACGACTGGGAGAACCAGCTCGTGGACGGGGTCTGGAGCTATTCGCTCGAGGCGATCGAGGCGGGTGTCCGGGACGCCTACGCGAAGTGCGCGGCGGACGTTGCGGCGAAGTACGGCGTGAAGCTGACGAAGCTTGCCGCGCTCGGCATCTCCGGCATGATGCACGGCTATCTGCCGTTCGACGCCGCCGGCAAGCTGCTGACGCCGTTCCGCACCTGGCGCAACGTGATGACGGCCCAGGCCGCAGCCGAGCTCTCCGAGCTCTTCACGTTCAACGTGCCGCAGCGCTGGTCGGTGGCGCACTACACGCAGGCGATCCTCAACAAGGAGCCGCACGTGCCGGCGGTCCGCTGGCTGACGACGCTGGCGGGCTACGTGCATTACCGCCTCACGGGCGAGAACGTGATGGGCGTGGGCGAGGCGAGCGGCATGTTCCCGATCGATCCCGCGACGGGCACGTACAACGCGCGCATGATAAAGGCCTTCGAGGCGAAGTACGGTCCGCTCGAGTCGAAGCTGCCGACGGTGCTCAAGGCGGGCGAGAAGGCGGGCGTCCTCACGGACCGCGGCGCGGCGTGGCTCGATCCGACGGGCACGCTGCAGGCGGGTGCGGTGATGGCGCCGCCGGAAGGCGACGCCGGCACGGGCATGGTCGCGACGAACGCGGTCGCGCCGAAGACGGGCAACGTCTCGGCCGGCACGTCGATCTTCGCGATGCTCGTCCTGGAGAACGCGATGAAGGGCTATTATCCCGAGATCGACGTCGTGACGACGCCGACGGGACACGAGGTCGCGATGGTGCACTGCAACAACTGCACGAACGAGATCAACGCGTGGATGCCGCTCTTCGGCAACGACTACCGCCGGTTCTTCCAGGCGTCGCTCCAGGGCGCGCCGGACTGCGGCGGCGTGGTGGTCGTGCCGTTCCTGTCGGGCGAGCCGGTCGCGGGCGTCGCGGACGCGATGCTCCGGGTCGTGCGCAAGCCGGGGGCGGACTTCACGTTCGAGAATTTCGCGCGCGCGCAGATCTATTCCGCGTTCGTCTCGCTCAAGCTCGGCATGGACATCCTCTCGCGCGAGGGCGTGACGGTCGAGAGCCTGATGGGCCACGGCGGCATCTTCAAGGACAAGGGCATCGCGCAGCAGTATCTCGCCGACGCGCTCAAGACGAGCGTCACGTGCAGGGCCACGGCCACCGAGGGCGGTCCGTGGGGCATGGCGGTTCTAGCCGCATTCGCGGCCAGAAATGAAGAATGTAAATTGAAGGATGAAAAAGGCGAAGAGCTTGAGGCTTTCCTGAACCGTGAGGTCTTCGCGGGGGCGGCGAGCGAGACGCTCGCGCCGACGGTGGAAGGCATGGCGGGCTTCGACCGCTACGCGGCGAACTTCAAGGAGGCGAT
>CAMEZU010000303.1 GCA_945947925.1 uncultured Verrucomicrobiota bacterium | reverse complement strand
AACAGACTCAATTCTGGGCATGGTACACGGTATTATGACAAACTGCGCCCATTACTAGTACTCGGTCAGGCGTTCTGTTTTTTATAGAAATATGATATAATCTCCCGCAAGGAAAAAACCATGTTATGAGAACTGCCGCGCTGGAACGCAACACGAAGGAGACCCGGATCAAGCTGGAACTGAACCTTGACGGTTCGGGCGAGGGTACGATCGACACGGGCATCGGCTTTTTCAACCACATGCTGGAGTTGCTCAAGAAGCATGCTCTCATCGATCTTTCGGTGAAGGCCGAGGGTGACCTCGACGTCGATTACCACCACACGGTCGAGGACACGGGACTCGTGCTCGGACAGGCGATCAACCAGGCCCTCGGGGATCGCAAGGGCATCGTGCGCTACGGCTTCGCGTCCATCCCGATGGACGAGGCGCTCTGCGAGACCTCCCTCGACCTCGGCGGCCGTCCGTTCCTCGTGATGCAGTCCGACATGAAGCACCTGATGGTGCGCGACTTCGAGGTCAAGCTCGTCGAGGAGTTCTTCCGTGCGGTGAGCGTCGAGTCGCGTTCGAACATCCATCTCCGGCAGGTCTACGGCGACGAGGCGCATCACGTCTGCGAAGGCCTCTTCAAGAGCTTTGCCCGTGCGCTCCGCATGGCCAAGGCGGTCGATCCCAACGAAAAGGGCGTGCCGTCCTCAAAAGGAGTCATATGATCATTCTTCCGGCAATCGATCTTAAGGGCGGCAAGTGCGTGCGTCTCCGTCAGGGACGTGCCGAGGACGTCACGGTGTACGGTGACGATCCGTGCGAACAAGCGCGCGACTGGCGCGAGCAGGGCGGACAGGAGCTGCACGTCGTCGACCTGGACGGTGCGTTCGCCGGCACGCCGAAGCATGCCGAAGTCATCGCGTCGATCATCAAGGCCTTCGGCGGCCCCGTCGAAGTCGGCGGCGGCCTCCGCACGCCTGAAGCGCTGCGGGCTGTTCTCGAGGCCGGCGCGACGCGTGCGATCATCGGCTCCGCCGCGCTGGAGGATCCCGAGTTCCTGTCCCAGGCCGTCGAGCTCTACGGCGACCGGATCGCGGTCGGGATCGACGCGCGCAACGGTTTCGTCCAGACGAAGGGGTGGGTGACGACGACGGACGTGAAGGCGACCGACCTCGCGACGGCCGTGGCCAAGGCCGGCGTCAAGACGATCATCTACACCGACACGGCGACGGACGGCATGTTGGGCGGACCGAACCTCACCCAGATGGCGGCGATCTGCGATGCGGCGCCGACGTGCCAGATCACGGCCTCGGGCGGCGTCAGCTCGCCCTATGACATCGCCAACCTCAAGGCGCTCGAGCGTTCCAACCTGCGCGCGGCCATCGTCGGCAAGGCGCTCTATGACGGGCGCACCACGCTGAAGGAAATGAACTTCGCGGCTCTTTAATTCCCCTTTGATTCTATGGCATCCGAAGTTGTCGTCCTGAACAACGGACTGAAGGTGGCGCTCATCCCCTGCGAGGCGGAAAGCGTCGCCTTCGGTCTTTTCGTCGTCTCCGGTTCCCGTCACGAGGGGCCTGCAGACGCCGGCATTTCCCATTTCATTGAGCATATGCTCTTCAAGGGCACGCCGACCCGACGTCCCGTGGACATCACACGGGCGATCGAGGGACGCGGCGGCAACTTCAACGCCTGCACGAGCGAAGAGTCGACGTGCTATTACGCGCATCTGCCGAACGAATACCTTGCCGAGGCCGTAGACATCCTTGCGGACATGTACCTCAACGCCTCGTTCCCCGAGGACGAGTTCGTCCGCGAGAAGCAGGTCGTCCTCGAGGAGATCAAGATGTATGCGGACGACCCCGACTCGGTCGTTCTCGAGAACCTCCAGCGCGCGCTCTTCCCGCGCCATCCGCTCGGCAATCCCGTCGCCGGTACGGCCGCGTCGCTCGCACCGATGACACCCGAGACGCTGCGCGCCTACGTCAAGGCGCACTACACGGCCGACCGCACCGTCGCCGTCATCGTGGGCCGCTTTGACCCCGCCTCCGCGCTGACGCTCGTCGAGAAGAAACTCGGTAGACGCGAGGGTCCCCATCGCGTGAGTAAAAAGACGCATTCCACTACGAGTCGGTTCCTCCCGCCGATCGCGGAGATCTCGACCACGAAGGACATCCAGCAGACCCAGCTCGCAATCGGTTACCGCACGTTCGGCGTCGAGGACGAGCGCCGCTACGCCGCGACCGTGATGGACGCGATCCTCGGGCGCGGCATGTCGAGCCGGCTCTTCCAGGAGGTTCGCGAGAAGCGGGGCCTCAGCTACGACATCTCCTCGCGCATGCAGTTCTTCCAGGACGCCGGCCTGTTCGGCGTCGCGGCCGGACTCGACGGCGCGAATCTCGGTCTGGCGATGCGCACGATCGACCGCGAGTTCGAGAAGATCCGCATGAAGAAGGTGTCCGCCGCCGAACTGAAGCGCATCAAGGAATTCCTGATCGGCAACTTCCGCCTGTCGCACGAACGCATCACGTCCAAGCTTTTCTATCACGGCTCGTCGCTCCTTTCGTTCGGACGCCTCGTCCCCACCGAGGAGCAGATCGACGGCGTCC
>CAMEZU010000302.1 GCA_945947925.1 uncultured Verrucomicrobiota bacterium | reverse complement strand
CGCGTACGAGCCGTGGCCGGCGTACGATCCGAAGGCGCTCGTCGAGGACGAGATTGAGATTCCGGTGCAGGTCCTCGGCAAGCTGCGCGGACGCGTGACGGTTCCGGTGGCGGCGACGCCAGCGGAGATGGAGGCGGCCGCGAAGGCGAATCCCGACGTGCAGAAGTTCCTCGACGGCAAGACGATCGTCAAGGTGATCGCGATTCCGAAGCGCATGATCAACTTCGTCGTCCGGTAAGGAGCGGCCATGGCGTCAGTCAAGTTTCTCAAGGTTTCCGGCGATTGGCGGAGCGTGGCGGACGCCGCGCGGACGACGATCCGCAAGGACGAGGGGACGGGCGAGCCGAGCTCGAAGTGGAAGAAGCGCATTCTCCTTGCGGAGCATTCGCCGATCCGCAAGCTCTGCTTCAACTGGAAGTGGATCGACCTCCCGTACTGGGTGAGCGTCCATTTCGTCCGTCACAAGTACGGCATCGAGCACTTCGTCTCGACCCAGCGGACGGACCGCACGGGCGAGGACCGGACGGCCAAGACGCAGGACGCGCCCGTGATGCACGAGTGCTTCGCGAACGCGCAGGCGGTGATGTTCATCTCGCGGCGCCGCCTCTGCAGCCAGGCGAGTCCCGAGACGCGCGCGGCCTGGCAGCTCGTCGTGGACGAGATCGCGAAGGTCGAGCCCGAGGTTGCCTCCTGCTGCGTCCCAGAGTGCGTCTACCGCGGGTTCTGTCCCGAATTCAAGAGCTGCGGCTTCGTCGACACGCCGCGGTTCCGCGAGATGGTCGAGCGCTACCGCAACGCGGACATCCACTGAGATTCCGCCTACTTGCTAAAAGGCGCTTCTTTTTAGTATAATATCGTCTTCACACGGAGATTACAGCGAATGAACAGCGAACTTTTGAAGAAGGCCCATGAGAAGATTCCCTCCACCCCGGTGCTGGTGAATCTGATTTCCAAGCGCGAGCGCGAGCTCATCAACGGCGCGAAGCCGCTCGTGCGTCCGACGTCGCTTGACGAGGACAAGTGCGACATCGCGCTCCGCGAGGTCGCCGAGGGCAAGCTGATCGCCGAAATCGACTTCGACTCCATCGCCAAGGCCGAAGAGGCCAAGACGAAGTGGAACGCGAAGCACATCAACGTCAATTCGCTGTTTGCGGACTGACCTTTCCCCGATCAGGGGTTCGGAGGGCTGGCCAGGTGGCCGACAAGAAGAAATTCGATCCTGTCTTCGCCGAGAACCGCAAGGCGAGGCATGACTATACCGTGCTCGAGACGCTCGAGTGCGGTATTGTCTTGACGGGCACCGAAGTGAAGTCGGTCCGCCATGGCGAGATGTCCCTCTCGGGCGCCTATGCGGCGGTGCTCAAGGGCGAGCTCTGGCTGGTCGGCTGCGACATCGCGGCCTATCGGTTCGGCAACCGTTTCAACCACGAGCCGAAGTCGATGCGCAAGCTCCTCGTCCATGCGAAGGAGATCCGCGAGCTTCGGATGAAGTCCGAGGCGAAGGGACTGACGCTCATTCCGCTCAAGGTCTACCTGAAGGGCGGGCGCATCAAAGTTGCGGTCGGCGTCTGCCGCGGCAAGGCGGTCCATGACAAGCGCGAGACCCTGAAGACCAAGGCCTTGCGCCGCGACCTTGAAAGGGGCGCCTGATTTTTGGTACAATATCATAATTGGAATTAACAAGTAGGAGCAGAGAGAACTATGTCGATGATGAAGGGCTTTTCGAATGCATTCCGGATCCCGGAGCTTCGGAAGAAAATTCTTGTGACCCTCGGCCTCGTGTTCGTGTGCCGTCTGATTGCGCAGATTCCGACCCCTGGTGTGAACTGGGTGGCCCTGGGCGAGCTGATGGATGACATCCGCGCGGCCCAGGAGAGCAGCGGCGGCGCCGACCTGCTCGGCTGGCTGCAGCTCTTCACCGGCGGCGCGATGGCGCAGTGCTCGGTCGGCTTCCTCTCGATCTGGCCGTACATCTCGGCGCAGATTGTGATCCAGCTCCTCTCGTCGATCATTCCTTCGCTGCAGAAGCTCCGCAAGGACGGTGAGAACGGTCGTCAGCAGCTTGCGCAGATCACCCGTTACCTCACGATCGTGCTTTGCGTGGTCCAGGCCTGGACGATCTCGTCGGCCCTCTGCTCGCCGGAGACGCTCTTCGGTCAGCTGGGCGCCGGCAAGACGCTTGTTCACGGCGGCGGTCTCGGCTTCAAGCTGATGACGGTCATCAGCATGACGACGGCGTCGCTCTTCGTGATGTGGGTCGCCGACCAGATTACGACCTTCGGCATTGGCAACGGCGCTTCGCTGATCATCATGATCAACATCACCTCGCGTCTGCCCGAGGCGGCCTATGCGGCCTACCAGCGCTATTTCGTCGTTTCCGAGACGAAGAACCCGATGGGCCTGCTGGTCCTGCTCGTGATCTTCCTCATCGTCGTGATGGGCACGGTCATGCTGACGCAAGGCGTGCGCAAGGTGGCGATCCACTCGACGCGTCGGTCGCTTGTCGGCGGCGCGACCTACGGCATGCAGCAGACGTTCATGCCGCTGCGCGTCAACTACACGGGCGTCATGCCGATCATCTTCGCGCAGCCGCT
>CAMEZU010000301.1 GCA_945947925.1 uncultured Verrucomicrobiota bacterium | reverse complement strand
GCGAATCCGATCAGCCAACGAAAAACGGGGGCGTCCGCCAAGCGGTCGCCCCCGTTTCGTTGCCGAGGCGCTTGTGCGGCGTTTATGATATAATAGATAGAAAAAGAGCGAGTCAACCATGGAAGACTTTGTGCGCGTTGCAGCGGCGGTGCCGCTGGTGAAGCCGACGAAGGTCGGCGCCAATCTGGAGAGCGTGAAACGTCTGCTCGCCGAGGCTTCGGCGAAGGGCGCCGATGTCGTCGTTTTCCCGGAGCTGTGCCTCACGGGCTACACCTGCGCGGACCTCTTCTACCGGCCGAGCCTCCTGGCGGACGCGGAAACGGCGCTGGCGGACCTCGTGAAGACGTCTGCGAGCTTTCCGACCCTGGCTTTCGCCGTGGGACTGCCGGTCCGTCTCAACGGGCGCATCTTCAACTGTGCGGCGCTTGTCCGCGGCGGAGCGCTTCTGGGCGTCGTTCCGAAGACCTACCTCCCGAGCACGCACGAGTTCTACGAGGCGCGCTGGTTCGCGAGCGCTCTCGAGGCGACGGACGCGCGCATTGTCCTCGCCGGCTGCGACGTCCCGTTCGGCAACGACCTCGTCTTCGACCTCGGAGAGGGGACGGTCCTCGGCATCGAGATCTGCGAGGACATGTGGACCGCGAATCCGCCCTCGACGCGCCTCACGCTGCGCGGGGCGAACGTCATCCTTAACCTGAGCGGATCGAACGAGCTCATTGGCAAGACCGACTACCGCCGGTCGCTCGTGACGGGACAGTCCGCCCGGTGCCTGGCGGGCTACGTCTATGCGGGTGCGGGCGTCGGGGAATCGACGACAGACCTCGTCTTCGGTGGACACACGCTCATCGCCGAGAACGGCACGCTTCTCGCTGAGGGCGAGCGCTTTGTCCGCGGGGAGCATCTCGTCTGTGCGGACCTCGACATCGGCTTCCTCGACTTCGAGCGCAGCGCGAACTTCGCCTATCGTCAGGCGGCCAATGCCACTCCTCCTGTTCGGAGGATTAGCATTGGCCAAATGAAAAATGAAGAATGTAAAGTGAAAAATTGCGGAGCTGGAGATTCTTCTCTGCTCTGCAGGATAGACCCGCATCCGTTCGTGCCGGCGGAGAGCGCGGACCGCAATGCGCGCTGCGAGGAGATCCTGGCGATTCAGTCCACGGGCCTAGCGACGCGGCTGGAGGCGATCCGCTGCAAGGATGTTGTTCTCGGCCTGTCGGGCGGACTTGACAGTGCGCTTGCGCTGCTTGTCTGCGTGGAGGCGTTCGACCGGCTCGGGCTCGACCGGAAGGGCATCCACGCCTACACGATGCCGGGCTTCGGGACGACGAAGCGGACGAAGGGCAATGCGGAGCTGCTTTGCGAGGGACTCGGCGTGCCGCTCGAGACGATCGACATCACGGCGATGGCGTGTCAGCACCTGAAGGACCTCGGGCGAGACGAGTCCGTGAAGGACATCACGTATGAGAACACGCAGGCCCGCGGCCGCACGTATCTGCTGATGAACAAGGCGAACCAGGTCGGCGGCATCGTGATCGGCACGGGCGACCTCTCCGAGCTCGCCCTCGGCTGGTGCACCTACAACGGCGACCATATGTCGATGTACGGCGTCAATGCCGGCGTCCCCAAGACCCTGGTGAAGTACATCGTCCGCTGGTACGCCGACACGCATCGCTCATCGCCCGTCGTTCATCGTTCTCTCCTGGACATCCTGGACACGCCCGTCTCGCCCGAACTTCTGCCGGCGAATGCGGACGGGACGATTGCGCAGGTGACGGAGGACAAGGTCGGTCCGTACGAGCTGCACGACTTCTATCTGTACCACTTCGTCCGCCGCGGTGCGTCCAAGGAGAAGATCCTCCGTCTCGCGAAGATCGCCTTTGCCGGAACCTATTCCGACGAAACGATTGCGAAATGGCTTGACGTCTTCTGCCGCCGGTTCTACCAGCAGCAGTTCAAGCGCAGCTGCATGCCGGACGGACCCAAGGTCGGAAGCCTCAATCTCTCTCCAAGAGGCGACTGGCGCATGCCCAGCGACGTCTCCTACTCCTTGTGAAGCTGTCGCGAAGTACTGCGGGAGCGATTAGGCCTGGGACGGGACCGGCGTGGTGCCGTCGACGCACGTCCAGATGAGGTGATACTTGAGCTTGGGCTTGACACTGGCCATAATAGGCCTCCTTTCATTTTTCCCCTTGTTAAATATGATGCGGCATCACCGGGGAATATGAAGCCGCATCGCAGCACCTTTTGATGCCGCATGAAAATGTTTTGTGTTCGTGGAGCCTCACGGGCGCTTCGCGCGGAACACGAAAACGCGGGACTTCGGCAAATCGCCTTCGGCGATTGGGAGCGCGGAGTCGTCGCCGGGTTCGAAGCTTCGCTTCACCCGTCGCCGCCTCCACGTTCCCACCCTCCGGGTTATGCCGAAGTCCCGCGACACGAAAATCGCACAAAAAGTCACGAAAGAACTGCTTGCCGGGAACGGACCATTAGCTTTACGCCAGCAGACGCAAGCCGTTCCCCGGTCCTTGGGTGCGAAAAGTATTTCGTGTCCTTTCGTGAGACTTTCGTGTCCCGCGCGAAGCGCCGCGAGGCTCCTCATCCGCTTCATCGCGCACCTCCTTCCGCC
>CAMEZU010000300.1 GCA_945947925.1 uncultured Verrucomicrobiota bacterium | reverse complement strand
AGAGCGGGCGCACGAGGCGCCCCTTGAGGCCGGAGCATTTCTCGACCACGCCGAGAGATTGCCTGTTCTGGGACATCGGGCGCTGGTTGAGCACCTCGCCCGTCGCGACGAAGTCGTAGCCGAGCGCCTGCATGAGCTCGCCCGCGCGCGCGATCATCCGCGCGTGGCAGTCGATGCAGGGGTTCATCGCGCCGCCGAAGCCATGGGGCGGGTTCTCGACAAGGGCGACCTCGTCGTCCGTGAAGTCGACGACATGCAGCTTGATGTTCAGCGCCGCGGCGGCCTTCCGGGCGGCATCGGAGGAGAAGAACGGCGTTTCGAAGCACACGCCCTCGACTTCGGCGCCGGCCTCGCGGAGAATGCAGACGGCGAGCTGCGAGTCGAGTCCGCCGGAAAGGAGTGAAAGTCCGCAGGCTTTTTTGCTATACTCTTGTGAATCCATGGCGTGAGAGTATACTTCATGAAGTTCGTCTTTGCAATGTTGTTCGCCGCGGCGTTCGGGGTGCGCCCGATGCCGCGCGCGGAGGGGCCGCTGGAGCCGTCCGTGCAGAACGAGGTCGACCACGCGGTCTCGCTCGCGGAGGCTTGGCTGGCGACGCGGCAGACGGACACGAATGCCGTCTCCGGCGACCTGTTCCGCACGAACGGCCTGGCGCGCGAGGCCATCGCCCTGCGCCTCGTCAGCCTGCAACGCGGCGGGGGATGGTGGCTGGTCCACACGAACGCCGCGCCGACCCGTCTCGCCGTCGAGATCCTGAAAGGACTGTGATGCATCCCGACCTGATTTCCCTCGGCTTCCTCCATGTGAAGACGTACGGCGCCTTCATGGCGCTGGGCTTCCTCGCGGCCTGGCAGGTCATCGCCTACCTCTGCCGCCGCACGGGGCGGAATCCCGAGTCGCTGTCGAACCTGCTGATGCTGATGATGGGCAGCGGCGTGCTGGGGGCCCGGCTCGCGTACGTCATCGAGCACTGGGAGGCCGAGTTCGCGCGGAACCCCGCCCTGGTTGTCCGCGTCGACCAGGGGGGCCTCATGTTCTACGGCGGCCTGATCCTCGCAATCGCCGTGTTCGTGATCTGGTGCCGCGCGAAGCAGGAGGGGCTGGTGCGGATGGCGGACCTTTTCGCGACCGTGATTCCGCTCGGGCACGCGTTCGGCCGCGTCGGTTGTTTCTTCTACGGGTGCTGCTATGGTCGTCTCTCGGACTGCGCGTGCGCGGTCTCCTTCCCGCGCGGATCGCCGGCCTGGTACGAGCAGGTCAACGCCGGGAAGCTGGCGAGCGACGCCGCGTCGGCGCTTCCGGTGTTGCCGACGCAGCTGTTCGAGGCCGCGTCCGTGCTGGGGCTGTTCGGCGTCCTCTTCCTTGTCTACCGCCGCTTCTGGGACCGCCTGCCGGGGCTTGTCGCGGGTTGTTATTTCGTCGGATACGCCTGCATCCGCTTCGGAATCGAGGTGCTGCGCGGCGATCCGCGCGCGGAGGTGGGCCCGTTCTCGATCAGCCAGACGATTTCGCTCGGACTGCTTCTTGCAGGAGGGGCATTCATCATGGTTGCTTTCAGGCGCGGAAAATTGTAGAATGTACGAACCACAAGAGAAGGAAAGGTCTTTCATGAGCTGGACAAATTCATTCAGGGCTGCGGCCGCCGTTGCGACGGTCTCCGTCTTTGCCTCCGTTTCGACGTCGTTCGCGCAGGAAGAGGCTTCCGCGGACACCGAGCTGAATATCCCTTCCGCCGCTGCAGAGAAGGCCTTCGAGACACTTGTCCGCTGCGCGCGTCTCGAGGGGCGCGCCCAGGTTCTGAAGCCGCGCGCGCAGAACTGGGAGGATGCGGAGGAGGGCCGTGGCTACCCGATGGGGTCCTCCTTCCGCACGGAAGCCGATTCCACGGCCGAGTTCGCTTTCGGCCCGGCGGCCAAGGTCATGCTCGAGAAGGGCGCCGAGCTGGCGACGCACGAGGTTGAACTCGGCAGTCAGGCCCGCACCGTGGTCCTGAAGCGCGGCAAGATCCACCTCACACTCCCCCTCAAGCTCGCGGACGGGCTTTTCAAGGTTCTGGCCCCCCACTTCGCGTGCGTCAACCTGGCGGGCGAGAGCATGTTCTCCTACGAGACCACGAATGACGGGGACGAGGTCGTCGTCCGCTGCGTGACGGGCAAGCTGAAGCTCGACGGCGCCAATTTCTCGGTTCCGCGCATGGGCGCCGCCAACCAGATTCGCATCCGCACGTCGGGCGACGCGCTCTTCACGTCGATCCGGGGCGAGAGCGGCGACAGCCATGTTCTTCTCGACAAGGGCATGGTCGCTGCTCCCGACGGCGAGACGGGGGAGGTGCGCGATGTCGCGAAGACGCTCGAGTACGTCATGTCCCCGAAGTGCTCGGCGAAGATCTTCCGTCGGGTCGCTCCGGTCGGTGGCCGCATGTGCGTCTGCACGATGACGTTCAACGCCGCGGGTGAAATCGTCAACCGCTTCGCCTTCGCCGAAGGTCGTTCGAGCATCAATTCGGGCGAGCTGGTCAAGCCCGCGCCGGATGCCGCCAAGAAGGCCGCGAAGGACAAGGACGACGAAGACGCCGCCGAGACGATCGACGCGAAGTCCGCGAACGACGGGGACGAGAAGAAGGACTACGAAGGCTCCGGCAATTGATGCCGCGGGCC
>CAMEZU010000299.1 GCA_945947925.1 uncultured Verrucomicrobiota bacterium | reverse complement strand
GGGGGACGGTTCCCGCGCGCCCGCCGCGGCGCAAGGGGCGCGGGAGGGAGTCAACCTCGTCGATACGTCGGCCGGCGCTGCGAATGCAACGTTCTCGGGGGCGTATAACAATGAGAAGAACTGCTTTGACGGAAAGCTCAATACGCGGTGGATACAGAATAGCCGTACATCGTGGGTGATTTACAAGTTCCCGTCCGCGACGCGCATCACCTCGTACGCCCTCCGTCAGGCGACGAACAACGGTTACGACAGTCGCGTGCCGGTTTCCTTCGAACTCTACGGATCGAACGCCGAGTCGGCGCCGACGACGGAAACGGACGCGTCATGGGTCAATCTCGATACGCGCACGGGGATTCTCCACAACTTTGCCAAGGATACCAACTACGACTTCGGCTCGCGCGTTCTGTGGCTGCAGAAGACAGCGGAATACCGCTATTACCTCCTGAAGGTGACGGCGAATAAGTCGGACAGCTACACGGTTCTTGGACAGCTGGAGTTCTACAATCAGCCGTTCCCGGCGGATTTGAAATTCAAGAGCGATCCTGTCATCTCGCGTGTGAACGGTTCCTATCAGGCGGCCGGTTCCTTCCTCTGCCGTACCGACTGCGAAATCAAGGCTGTCGTCAGCGACGGCGTGACGGAAACGGTTGAGACCGTCGGCAGCTTCACGGGGAGCGATGAAAATCAGACGTTCGCTTATGCCGTTCAGACGACGCTGAACGCCAATACGACCTACTCGGTCAGGTTCACGTCCGTTCAGGGTGAGCGAACGGTGGAGACGTCGGCAGCCTCCTTCTACACGGGAGCCCTGACGCTCACGAAGACGCGGGATGCCGCTGAGGAGGAAAAAGTTCCTGCGGAGTTGACGATTTCGCGTGCGTCGGCGGATCCAGTGGCGCTCCCCGTCACGATCGTCCTGACAGAAGGAACGGCAAAGGAAGGCGTCAACTATCGGCCCATGGAGAATCCCGTCGTCATTCCGGCGGGCGCGACATCGGCGACATTCCAGGTGAAGCCGCTGGTGGATACCTCCGTCCGTGAAGATACGACGCTGACGGTTTCGGTCGGTTGCGGCAACACGGCGAGCGAAGGCGTGTCCGTTCCCGTCACGGTGGCGAACCGCGCGATTCCCGCGGACAAGAACGTGTGGGTCTCGGAAGGCGATACGCTCGCGTCAACCGCGTCGAACTGGTCGCTCGGACGCGTGCCGACGGCGTCTGACGATGTTCTCATTGCCGGCAGCTTCTCGAGTGTGGACCTGGTTTGGGACGGCGGCGAGAACGGACTCGGCGACACGGTCAAGTCCTGGACGCAGGAGGATGAATACACCGGCACCGTGACGATCAAGACGCGGTATCCCGAGGCTGCGGGTTCGAATGCGACGGCACTGAACATCGTCGGAAACCTGACGATCGCGTCGGGAACCTGGACGCATCCCGCCAATGCGACCGAAGAGACCTTCCGCATCAAGGTGCTCGCGGGCGGCGATGTCACGATTGGTGCGGGCGTGAAGATCACGGCGAAAGGCAAGGGCTTTGCCGTCAACCAGGCGCGCCCAGGGTCCGCCCTCGGCTGCCACGCCTCGCCGATGGGCTCGGCCGGCAACGACAAGCTCTACGGCAGCATGAAGAAGCCGGAGGCGCTTGGCTCCGGCAACGCGATGGGCGCGGGCGGTGGTGCCATCTACCTTGAGGCGACGGGTGCGTTTGCGAACGACGGCGTCCTGACCGCCGCGTCGACGGGCGGTGCGTCGGGTTCCATCTACGTCAAGGCCGCGTCCGTCAGCGGTGCGGGCATCTACAGCGTGCGCACGCCAGAGTCGGTCGGCGACCGTTCCTATCAGGCCGGTAGCGGCGGGCGCATCGCCTTCGAGCTGACCTCCGCGACAACGATCACGGACAACGAGGAGGCGTTCGTCAACGACACGTGCGCGGCGGGCTTCTCGTTCAACGGACGCAATGCCGCGGCGGGCGGTACCGTCTTCGTGAAGTCCCCAACGCGTGCGAACGGCGTCCTTTACGTTAGCGGACAGAGCGGGCCCGACTACAGCTACGTGCGTCTCCAGCCAGAATTCAAGAACATGCTGGCCATCCCGGCAAACGAGAGCTGGACGCTGGACGGACTCGTCTTCCTGAACAGTCCGATTGCTGGCCTGCGCGTTCCTGCGGGGACCACGCTCTCCCTGCCGGGCGGTCTCGCGTCCGTCAAGGCCTATGGCGGCGGCGGCGGCATAGGCGGCAGCGGCGGCCACATCGCGACCGGCAACCGCGGCCTTGTCGTCGACGGGGGCGACCTCATTCTGCCGACGGTTGCCGAGCATCTCATCGCCAACAACTGGACGTTACAGGCGAACAAGCCCTACACGCTCCAAGGAGACGTGCGCGTAAACGCGGGCGGACGCCTGGGTGTTGTTTCTGGTTATGCGACGACCTATGCCTACACGAACCGGTGCGACCTGACCGTGACCGGCAACCTGACGGTTGAGTCGAAGGGCTCCGTCGATGCCACGGGCGCGGGCTGGAAAAACTACAATGCGGACGCCCCGGCCGGGCTGGGCTTCCCCACCTCCCGCTACAATGGCGCCCACGGCGGCGTGTCCAAGGATCATTCCAATGCGGCCAGCTATGCGTACGACTCCATCTTGAATCCGATGTTGCCGGGCGAAGGCGC
>CAMEZU010000298.1 GCA_945947925.1 uncultured Verrucomicrobiota bacterium | reverse complement strand
GATCAGCGGGAAGCCGCTGATGGACTTCCTCAAGGAGCGGCTGTTCGATCCGCTCGGCATGACGAGCCCCTGGTCGACGGTCTCGCCCACCGGCGTCGCCTGCGGCGGCTGGGGCATGAACATGACGACGCGCGAGCTCGCGCGGTTCGGACAGCTCCTCCTCCAGGAAGGACGCTGGAACGGCGAGCAGGTGATCTCGTCTGACTGGGTGCGCCTCGCAACCGCGAAGCAGACCGCCAACAAGGATGCGCGTGCGGACTGGCGTCAGGGCTACGGCTTCCAGTTCTGGCGCTGCAAGCACGACTGCTATCGTGCGGCCGGCGCGCGCGGACAGTTCGTCCTCGTGATGCCGCACGAGGACGCCGTCCTTGCGCTCCATTCGAGCGTCGGCCAGATGGAGCGCGAACTCGATCTCGTCTGGAAGCATCTGCGGCGCGCCATGAAGGACGGACCGCTGCCGGCGGATTCGGCGGCGCAAGAGGCGCTCGCGCAGCGGTGCGCCGCGTTGACGCTTAAGCCGCTCGGGAGCGCGACGCGTGCGGAGCATGCGCCCTATCTGGTGACGTTTGATCTGAAACTGAAGCATCGGCTGGCATTCGAGACGGTGCGGATCGAGCCTGACGACGCGGGCTGGATGGTCGTCTTCACGCGTGCGGGCGGCAAGGAGGTGCGCCTGCCGATCGGCGACGGCGTCTGGCGCGAAGGGACAGCCGTCTTCGAGGATGCGGCGTTCGAGCGTCTCGGCGCGATCGTCGGCGAACAGCCGGTCGCATCATCGGGCGCGTGGGAAGGGCGCGTCTTTCGGTCGCGCACCTATCTGCACAACACGGTCAACCGACTTGACCTCGCATTCGATTTCAAGGAAGACGGCCGGCTCGAGCTGGACGTCAGTCTCACAGGTATGAGCGGAGCCCGCGCCAAAGGCGTCGGCACGCCACGTTAAGGAAAGGATCCCCCGTATCATGCACGTCAGTCGTCGCTCGTTCATCGGCGGCATTCTCGCCGCCGGCGCCTATCCGCTGATCGCCGCCCCGTTCGCGAAGGCGGGCTGTCTCGACGGCAAAGTTCGTCTCGCCTGCGTCGGCATCGGCCAGCAGGCCTGGAATGACATCTGCTCGTTCGCGAAGACCGGACTTTGCGTCATCAGCGCGCTCTGTGACACGGACCTCGAAGGCAAGCAGTGCGAGAAGGCCCTCAAGAAATATCCGAATGCGCCGCGCTTCACCGACTTCCGCAAGATGCTCGACGCGATGGAGGGCAAGATCGATGCGGTCGCGGTGATGACGCCGGACTTCTCGCACTTCCCTGCGCTGATGGCCGCGATGAAGCGCGGACTCCCCGTCTTCTCCGAAAAGCCGCTCGCCCACACCTTCGAGGAATGCGAACTCCTGATGGCGGCCGAGAAGAAGTACGGCGTCGTCACCCAGATGGGTAACCAGGGGCACTCGGGTGACAACTACTATCAGTTCCGTGACTACGTCGAAAAGGGCGTCCTCGATGTCTCGAAGCTTACGAAGCTCGTCGCGCACATGAACAATCCGCGCCGCTGGCACAAGTGGAACGGCAAGGTGAGCGCCTTCCCGTCCGCGCAGCCGCTTCCGAAGGGTCTCGACTGGGACACCTGGCTCGGCACGGCCGCGTGGCATGACTTCTCGCCGGACTTCGTGCAGGGCGAGTGGCGCAGCTGGTTCGACTTCGGCAACGGCTGCCTCGGCGACTGGGGCGCGCATACGATGGACACGATGCACCGCTTCTTCGATCTCGGCCTGCCGACCGAGGTGCAGATCAAAGACGTGCAGGGTTGGAATCCGTTCGTCTTCCCGATGCAGGACACGCTCACCTTCAAGTTCGCGGCGAAGGGGAAGCGTCCCGCCATCGATCTCGAGTGGTACGAGGGCGTGAATAACCTGCCGGAACTGCCGAAGGGCTATGTGGCGCACGGCTGGGATTCGTCCATTCCCGCCGCCAAGGGCTCGACCGAGGACAAGAGCCGCAAGCTCAATCCCGGAAAGTTCTTCCTCCTCTCGGACGGCACGGCCTGGCAGGGCGGCTCCCACGGGTCGAAGATCAAGCTGTGCGGCTCGAAGGACAAGCCGCCGGCGTTCACCAAGCCCGGCTCGGGTCACTACAAGAACTTCCTTCTCGCCGTTATGGGCAAGGAGAAGACGCGTTCGCCGTTCTCGGTGACGGCGCCGCTTTCGGAGGTCTTCTGCCTCGGCTGCATCGCGCAGCGCCTCAACCGCAACATCACCTTCGACCCCGCGACGAAGCAGATCGTCGGCGACGAGGTCGCCAACCGCCTGCTGAAGGGATCCACCGGCACGCCCCGCAAGGGCTGGGAGGAGTTCTATGTCGTTTAAGCTCGCCTGTGTCGTTTCGCTGTCCGCGCTCGTGGCCTCGGCCGCGAGTCTCGACGACCTTACGCCTGCGCCCGAAGGCGCGAACACGCTCACCGAGGCCGAGAAGGCCGAGGGCTGGACGCTGCTCTGGGACGGCACGTCGCGGTCCGGCTGGGTGTCGAAGAAGGACCTCAAGACCTTCCCCGACAAGGGCTGGGTCATCAAGGACGGCTGGCTCGGCATGAAGAAGAAGGGCGGCGGAGGGGACATCGTCACCCCCGAGAAGTACAAGGACTTCATCTTCACCTTCGACTGCCAGATGACGAAGGGGGCCGAT
>CAMEZU010000297.1 GCA_945947925.1 uncultured Verrucomicrobiota bacterium | reverse complement strand
TTACTAAACTCCGTAACACCATTATCCTGATTATCATAACTCATCAAACACATATGCGAGACAGGCCGGGATGGCGCGACGCCATCCCGGCCCTGTAGACAAAGGTCGCCTCCTACGGCCTACCTGTGCGAAGAATTAGGGATTTGCAATCCGTGGCGATTCTGGAGTCCTCGTACTCGGCCTCGACGGCGGCGACCATGCGGTCGACGCGGCTCTTAATCTGACTGACGAGGTTGCGCGAGACGCCGTACTTCTCGGCGACTTCCTCGATCGGGAGCTCGCGGAGGACGTAGTCGGCGTAGATCTCCTTGGACTGCTTCGCGAGCGCGGTCTTGGTGAGAACGTGGTCAAGCGCCGCGCGGTGGCGCGCAAGACGCCACTCGACGTCGAGGCGCGCGGCGGCCTCGGGCTCGACGCTCGCGGACCAGTCCTTGAGCGGCACCTTGCGTCCCGCCCCGCGCACCTGCTCGCGCCGGTAGTGGTCCGCGAGCTGGTTGCGGATCAGCGTCGCGAGGAACGAGCGGAACTTCGTGCCGCGCTCGATCTCGAAGCGTCCGTTCCGGAGGATGTCCACGAGCTTGACGAGCACCTCCTGCACGACATCCTCGGCCGCCGCGCCGCCGCCGTGGTACTCGGCGAACTTCAGCATCGCGGGTTCGTAGAGTTCGAAGAACCGCGCCCAGGCGGCCTGGTCCTCGCCGGTCTTCTCGACGGCGATGCGCTGCAGCAGCGTGACGGACGTTTCCTGAAAGGTCTCTGCCATGGCGGGATGGGGTGTTACCGTGCGAACTCGGCGGACACGAAGTCCGCAAGCGCCTTTTTCCAGTTCGGGGTGCGGTAGCCGAGCACGTTGAGGACGCTCTTCTTGAGCGCCGAGTTGTGCGGACGCGGCGCGGGACGCGGGAACTCCTCGGTCGTGCACGGTTCGACAGCGCGCGGAAAGCGGTCCCCCATCAGCCGCTTCACCTCGCACGCGAGGTCGTACCATGTGCACTGGTCTTCGCACGTCGCGTGCACGATGCCGCTCACGTCGGGACGCGTCAGCAGGAAGCGGATCACGTCCGCGACGGCCTTCGCCGACGTCGGGTTGCCGCGCTGGTCGTTGACGACGCGGAGCGGCGCGCCCGCCTCAGCGCCGAGCTTCGCCATCGTGTGGATGAAGCTCGGACCGCCCGCGCCGTAGAGCCACGCGATGCGCAGCACGGTCGCGTCGGGGTTGAGCA
Source organism: uncultured Verrucomicrobiota bacterium (assembly GCA_945947925.1). Lineage (GTDB taxonomy): Bacteria > Verrucomicrobiota > Kiritimatiellia > RFP12 > UBA1067 > UBA1067. Next base: position 1,492 of record CAMEZU010000297.1, on the reverse strand, counting down.
TCTGCACCATCTGCTCGCCCGAGAACTTGGAGAGTCCGTAGACCGTGCGCGGACGCGGAATGTCCGTCTCGCTCCACGCCCACGGCTCGCGCGGCGGCTCGCCTGAGAAGACGTAGTCCGTCGAAATCGCGAAAAGCCGCGCGCCGCACGCCGAGCACGCGAGCGCGACGTTGCGCGAGCCCTCCTCGTTCAGCTTGAACGCGAGATCGCGGTCCGCCTCGCAGGCGTCGACATTGGTCATCGCCGCGCAATGGATGACCACATCCGGCGCGGCGGCCATCAGCTTCCTGAGGAAGCCCTCGTCGTCGGTGATGTCCCAGTCGGGCAGGTCCGCGACGACGATCTCGTGCTCCGCCAGCTCCTTCTGCAGCGTGCGGCCGAGCATGCCCTTGCCGCCGGTGATGACGATCTTCATTCCGCGATCTCTCCTTATTTCGCAAACACCAAGACGCCCAGGCCCGTTGCGAGGCAGTACGGACCGAACAGCCAGAACCACTTGCCCTTCAGGGCCTTCACCAGCAGTGCAAGCGCCGCATACCCCACGACCGCGGCCACGGCCGCGCCCGTGAGAAGCTCCGTCCAGCCGAGTCCGCAGGCCTCGGTCGCGACGTCGCCCTTCAGCAAATCGAGCAGCATGCCGCCGAGGATGAGCGGGGCGGACATCAGGAACGAGAACTCGGCGGCCTTCTCGGGATCGGTCTGTCCGCTCCGCGCGCTCGCGAGCGTCATGCCGCTCCGGGATACGCCCGGGAGGATCGCGAGCGCCTGTCCGAGCCCCATCAGGAGCGCGCGGCCGAAGCCGATGTCCTTCGTCCCGCGCGGCAGGTAGCGCGTCCCGACCAACACGGCGCCCGTGAACATGAGGAGCGCGCCGACCATGCGCGTGTTGGAGAAGAGTCCGTCGACGAAGTCGTGAAAGCAGAAGTAGACGATGACCGCCGGCACGGCGCTCGCCAGGATCTTCAGCACGTAGAGCCACTCGAAGTTCACGAGGATCCGCACGATCGTCCTGCGGTAGAAGGCGAAGATGCTGACAAGCGTTCCGACGTGCAGCATGAGGTCGAGCCGCATCCCCGCGTCCTCAAGACCGAGGAAGTCGCGCCCGATGACAAGATGCCCCGAGCTGGAGATCGGCAGAAACTCCGCCACCCCCTGAAGAACCGCCAATATCAGAACCTTAAGCACCAGCACACTCCTTCTCTTGCATTAACCGATGATTATAGCATATGACGAACGGCGCGTGGGGGATCGTGTCGAGGGTGAAGCGGGGGAGGAGGTCGCGGAGGGAGACGGACTCACCCGGGGCGCACCAGCCGCAGGAGGCGGCGAGGAAGCCGAGGACCTGCTTCGGGGACAGTCCCTCCTCGCGGTACGTCGCCACCCGCGTGTCGCCGTGGCGCTTCGCGAGGCGCCTGCCGTCCGGACCGACCACGAGGGGGACGTGGAGATAGGCAGGGGGTACGGGGGACGAGGGACGGGGGACGGGGGAAGG
>CAMEZU010000296.1 GCA_945947925.1 uncultured Verrucomicrobiota bacterium | reverse complement strand
TTCCTCATCGTCTTCCCTCCCCAGTTTTACGACTTGATCAAAGGTTCGCGCCACCGCCACAACCGCCGCAACCTTCATGATCTTCTTCATCGTATTCATCGTGTCGTTCCTTCCCTGTTTCGTAAACACGTGATTACTTTATCATAAAAAGCGGTGGCCTGTCAATGGTGTTTCGCGAAAAAATTTCTCGGTCAGCCGCGGACGAGCAGCGTGAGCTGTCCCATCGCCGTGCCGAGGGTCGGGCGCTTGAGGGGAACGGTCACCAGGATCTCCTCGCCTTCGGCGGGCAGGTCGGTGAAGTCGACGATGCCCTGGGCGATCGGCTTCGGAGCCTCGGCCTCGCCGACCATCGTGGCGAGGGCGTCGATCGGGGCGGCGGCGATGTCGCCGTAGCCGACCATGGCGCTCTGGACGATGTCCGCGCCTTCCTTGATGATGGCCTTCGCCGTGAGCTTCGCGAACTTGCGGAGCTTCTGCACGGTGACGGGCTCGGAAATGGACACGGCGATGCCGCACTTCCCTTCGACCTCCTCGCGGTAGAGAATGCGCTTGGCCCATTCCTCGCCGGTGAAGTCGGCCTTGCCGAGCTTGAAGACCATCTGGCGGGAGGCGGACTTCCGGGCGATGCCGGTGCGCGGCCAGATGAGGTCCACGGTGCCGAGATTCCGGCTCTTGAGAAGGCGCTTCTCAGGGATCCCCGAAAGTTCCGCCTTCACGAGGAGGATCTCCACGTTCGTCTTCGCATTCTTCGTCGCCATCGTACGCTCCTTTCGTGTCAGTAGAATTTCCCCTCTGCCTTCAGTTTCTCAAAATGCTCCCTGTCCCGCCAGGCGAAGACCTTGGCCGGATTGCCGCCGGCGATCGCCATCGGCGGGATCTCCCCGTGCACGACGGAACCGGCCTGGATGATCGCGCCCTCGCCGATCTTCGTTCCGGGCAGGAGAATCACCTCCGCGCCAATCCAGACGAAGTCGCCGATGACGACCTCCTTCTGGACGGAGGTCTTGTCGTAGGGGATGGCCTCGCCCTTGTCGTAATTGTGGTTGCGCGTGAAGATCTTAAGACCGACGCCCGAGTGAAACCAGTTGCCGATGGTCACCTTGCCGCCGCCGTAGATGAACGCGCCGTTGAAGCCGACGTGATCGCCGAGTTCGGTCTTCCGCGTCACGTGGACGGGTCCTGCGCAACGCAACCGCACGCCGATCCGCTTCGCCCGCCGCCGGACGGGAATCCCGTAGAGAAAATAGAGCGTATCTCTGCGAAGACGTTCGCGCCGCGACGGCGGAATGGCGAACAGGCTCACGAACCAGGCGATGAAGCGGATCATGCGGCTTCCTCCTTCCCTGTCAGAGGCCCGGATGGGGCGGCGGATTCAGCGCCGCCTCCACGTCGACGCCCCAGGCCTCGGCATCGAACGCCGTCACGTCCGTCTGCTTCAGCTCCCTGGAGACGCGCTGTTCGAGCGCCACGTCGAGCAGTCGGTAGAAGCCCGTTGCCCGCAAGACAGCAGGCGACCCGACAAAGACATTCCCCTTCGTCGTGACGGACGAAAAGTCCTTATTGATGAACGAGCCGCGGCCGACCAACGAATAATCCGGGATCACCGCGCCCTTGTCAACGTTGACGCGACTGGCGATCCACACGTTCCGCCCGATCGTGACCGGCCGGTAGGGCACCGCGACTTTCCGCGTCATTTCGTTATAGACGAGATGACAGTCGGAATCAAGAATCTGCGCATCCCAGCCGATGCGCACGTGATCGCCGACGGTGATGCGCTTCTGACAGGAGACCATAGCCCGCTGGTTGATCAGCACATCCTGCCCGCACGTCATCTCGCCGGTGACGATCAGACTCGCGCCGCCCCGCAGGATAAAGCCTGGCCCGCACGTCAACCGCCCGCCACGTGAGAAGCGGATGAACGTCCACAGCCCTTTTTCCGAGAACCGGGGTGCCGTCGTGATGCCCCAGACGATCGCACCGAGGCGCGGTATGCCATTCAGGACGACGCACCCGCGGCGCAATCCAGCGATGTCGCAGCGCGAACCGCACAGGACGGGAAACTTCAGGGCCGTCTTCAGCGGAAAGAGCCGCAGATTGACGCACAACGTCCGCCAGAACGAGACGTGCCTGAGGAGAAGGCGCAGACGGGGCTTCTTCACGTCGCCGCCCCCTTGGCCTCTTCCCCCTCGCGCAGCTTCTTCAGGGTCGCCGACAGCAGGGTCGAGCTCGTGCCCTTGGTGTAGGGGAAGTAGACGACGCGGACGCCGACCTCGGCGAACTTCTTCTCCATCTCCTGCCAGCGTTCGGACTTGAACCAGTCGTCACCGACGAAGAGGACGTCGAAGTGGAGCTTCTCCCACATCTTGAACTTGTCGAGGTCGTCCTGCGGAATCGCCGCGTCGACGTACTTGATTGAACGAACGATCTCCAGGCGCTCCTGGAACGGAATGACGGCCTTCTTGTGCTTGTAGGCGACGAGCTCGTCGACCGACACGCCGACGATCAGCTTGTCGCAGAGTCCGTGCGCGTTCTTCAGCAGGTTCAGGTGCCCGATGTGAAAGAGGTCGTAGACCCCGCTCGTATATCCGATGATCGTCTTGCTCATGTCAGAATTCCCTTAACGACCCGTATTATACCAAATCCGCGCAGGGAACGAGGCGCCGCCCCGCGGGGACGGGGACGGACGAGGCCCGCCGGCCGGTCAGTTCGGCGATGACGGCGTCCGTGGCATG
>CAMEZU010000295.1 GCA_945947925.1 uncultured Verrucomicrobiota bacterium | reverse complement strand
CACGCAGGCGACATCACGGGCGAGAAGTGCGAGGCCGCGATGATCCGCAAGATCAGGAAATCTGGCGTCGACCTCCGCGAGCGCACAATCGTCATCGACCTCATCATGTCCCGCCGCATCGGCCTCAAAGGCGAGAACCGCTGCCTCGGCGCGTACGTCCTCGACAAGAAGACGGGCGAGATCTACGCCGTCCGGTCGCCGAACACGGTCCTCGCGACGGGCGGCTGCGGCAAGGTCTATCTCTACACCTGCAATCCCGACACGGCCTCGGGCGACGGCATTGCGATCGCGTGGCGCGCGGGCGCGAAGATCGAGAACATGGAGTTCATCCAGTTCCATCCGACGTGCCTCTTCCATCCGCAGGCGAAGCGCTTCCTCATCTCCGAGGCGGTCCGCGGCGAGGGCGCCGTGCTCGTCAACAAGCACGGCAAGGAGTTCATGAAGAAGTACGATCCGCGCGGCTCCCTGGCGCCGCGCGACATCGTGGCGCGCTCGATCGACTCGGAGATGAAGCGCACGGGCGACGACTGCATGTTCCTCGACATCCGCAAGAAGGGCGCGAAGTACCTGAAGGAACGCTTCCCGAACATCTATGCGAAGTGCCTCAGCTTCGGCATCGACATGGCGAAGGACCTCATTCCGATCGTCCCGGCGGCGCACTACACGTGCGGCGGCATCCAGGCGACGACGGACGGGCGCACCTCGATCAAGGGACTTTCCGCGGTGGGCGAGTGCGCGTGCACGGGCCTCCACGGCGCGAACCGGCTCGCGTCCAATTCGCTCATGGAGGCGCTCGTCTGCGCGCGTCTCACGGCGGCGCGTCTCGGTCCGCATCCGGAGCGGTTTGAAGGAGATGGTCAAGGTTGTCGTCGACCTGACATTCCCGCCTGGCGCATCGGCAACGCCGTTCCGCCGGACGAGGCCGTCCTCGTCTCGCACATGTGGGACGAGATCCGCCGCCTGATGTGGGACTACGTCGGGATCGTGCGCACGAACAAGCGCCTTGCGCGGGCGGCGCACCGCATCAAGACCTTGCGCAAGGAGATCCGCGACTATTACTTCCGCTATCTGGTGACGCCCGACACCTTGGAGCTCCGCAACCTCGCGGTCTGCGCCGAGCTCATCGTGAAGAGCGCGATGAAGCGCCGCGAGAGCCGCGGCCTCCACTTCACCCTCGACTATCCGAAGCTCGCCAAGAAGGCGAAGCAGACGGTCCTTGAAGGTTACAAGGGTTGATCAAGAGCTATGGCCACAGACGAAAACATTCTCGAAGTTCGCGACCTCAAGGTCTGGTTTCCGATCAAGAAGGGGATTTTCAGTCACACAACCGGCTATGTCAAGGCCGTTGATGGCGTCAGTTTCGATTTGAAGCGCGGTGAGACGCTGGGCGTCGTGGGCGAATCGGGGTGCGGCAAGTCGACGACGAGTCGCGCAATCCTCGGGCTCAACCGTCCCTGCGGCGGCGTCATCCTCTTCAAGGGCAAGGTCCTGCGCTTCGGCACGAAGAGCAGGGCGGCCGACTATCCCGAGCTGAAGGGCGCCGACGCGGTCGCGATGACGCCGGCGGAGATCGCGCGCAAGATCCAGGTCGTGTTCCAGGATCCGCAGGCGGCCCTGAATCCGCGTCACACGGTGATGGAGATCCTGACGGAAGGCATGGTCTACCACGGGCTCTGCACGAAGGAGGAGCGGCGCGCGAAGGCGGCGGAGCTCCTGGAGAGCGTCGGTCTTCCCGACACGATCCTCGACCGGTATCCGCACGAGTTCTCGGGCGGACAGCGCCAGCGCCTGTGCATCGCGCGTGCAATCGCGCTGAAGCCGGAGCTGCTCATCTGCGACGAGGCCGTCTCGGCGCTCGACCTCTCGATCCGCGCGCAGGTTCTCGATCTCCTCGCGGAGCTCAAGAAGAAGCTCGGCCTCACCATCCTCTTCATCACGCATGACCTGGGCGTCGTCCAGCACGTCGCCGACCGCATCATCGTGATGAACAGGGGACGGATCGTCGAGAGCGGTCCGAGCGCGGAAGTCCTCGGCCATCCGAAGGAAGAGTATACGAAGCGGCTGATGGCGGCGGTGCCTGTCATCGGCAAACCGCTTGCGTGAACATGTGTTTTTAGTTATACTACTTAACCAAGATGACAAGTAACGATGAATACGTGCTGCAGCTGCTGACCGAGCGCGGGTTCCTGACGCCCGAGGAGGTCGAAGCCGCTGCCAAGTCGATGAGGGCTGCGGACGAGACGACGCTTGACGTTCTCGTTTCCGGGGGGGCAATCGGGGAGGACGAGGTCCTGGGTACCGTCGCCGACCAGTTCGGCCTCAAATACTGCCATGTCAATGCCGATGCGATCAGCATGGACATTGTCAAGGAGATTCCCGCCGACATCGCGAAGAAGTACGGCGTGGTGCCGGTCGTGGCCGACGAGGACTCGATCACCGTCGCGCTCTCCGACCCGATGGGCTATGACGCGATCGACTCGCTCCGTTACGTCCTTCACGGGCGCGACGTGCAGGCGGTCGTCTCGCCGAAGTCCGAGGTCCAGGCCGCGATGGCCAAGCTCTACCAGGACGCGGGCCCGGCGGACGTGCAGACGCGCACGGACGATTTCGGCGGCGATGACGGCGACGACGGCGACTCGGCGGTCGTGCAGCTCACGAACATGATCATCACGACGGCCATCAAGATGAAGGCCTCGGATATCCACATCGAGCCGATGGAGAAGGAATTCCGCGTGCGCTACCGCATCGACGGCGCCCTCCGCA
>CAMEZU010000294.1 GCA_945947925.1 uncultured Verrucomicrobiota bacterium | reverse complement strand
CAATGAGGATGTCGGGTTTCCACCCCGACCCCTTCACGAGCGCGGCGAGGCGCCACGAGTCGTGAAGGAAGTCGTTGGCCGAAAGATATTTCTTCTTCGTGTCCATGGCGGATCTCAGAAGTTGAACGTCACACCGACGCTGCCCCAGGCGAAGTCCTTGTACTGGCCGTAGTCGTTGCCGTAGCCGTGCTCCGCGGCCGCGCGCAGCGAATGGTCGATGGTGTGGCACCAGTAGACCTTCGCGAAGAGACCGAAATGCGCCGTCAGCTGGTAGTTGATGTCCGCACCGAGACGGAGGGACGCCATGCCGCTGCCGTGAACCTCCGACCAGCCTGCCGTCGGGAAGCACCAGTTGTAGCGGTGCGACCGATACACGAGTTCGGCGAGCGGCGTCACCGCAAGACCCTCGGCGATCTCGTCGAGTCCGACCCGCTTCTTGAGTCCGCCCAGGAACAGGTTCGCCTTGTTCTCGTGATACTCGTGCACCCACTTGAAGTACGGCGTCACGTAGGGGTTCTTCAGCTCAAACGCGTGGTTCCAGTCCATCGTCGTCATCGTCGAAACACAGCTCTGGTAGTGTCCGCGTCCCGCCGCCGGATTGCCCGCGTGGTGTCCGCGATGGTGCGGATAAATGTACCACACGACCTCCGTGCGGTAGTCGAGTCCCCACGTGTGGTCGTCGTCAAACCAGAAGGTGCGGGTGTAGTGGATGTTCGGATCGTACTCGTTGAACGCCTTGCCGTAGAGGCCGCGGCGCTTGTCCGTGAGGTCCGTGTTGGACCAGATGCCGAAGCCGAGCGAGCCGAGGTCAAGGTCGTCCACCGTCGCGTTCACGTTGATTTCCTGGTAGCCGCTCATCGTCGGCTCGGAGTTGAGCAGCGAACCGTAGAGCTGATAGCCCGAGTTGATGCCGTAGTCGCCGAAGCCCCAGACGGACACGGCGGATTCGGCCTGAGCCACGAAAGCCGCACCTGCGGCCAGCGCGGCGATGATTGCTTTGTTCATTGTCAGTTTCTTTTGTTTGACTGTAAGTTTAAGTTTGAAGTATAAGTGTTGAGTGTTGAATGATCGTTCTATCTTCCCCTACTTCCCCTCGTAGCGCACCAGGGACTCCACGGCGTAGGCCTTGAGGGCGTTTCCCCGGGCCTTGAAGCCTTCGAGCTCGATGGGGAAGATCATCCGCACGACGACACCGCCGAGCTTCTCGACGAGACGGGCACACGCGGCGGCGGTTCCGCTCTTCATCAGTTGTGGATTCCGTTGTCGGGGTTCAGCTTCTTGAGGTCCTTGGACGAATCCGAGGCCTCGTCGAACGCGTAGTCCTTGCCGGGAAGGATCGCGTTGAGGAGGATGCCCATCAGCGCGCCCACGGCGAGGCCGGAGAGCGTGAAGGAGACGGACCCGACGGCGAAGCTGATGCCCTTCGACTCGCTGAAGCTGATGCCGAGCGCGCAGACGATGGTCACGGCGCAGATGAGCATGTTGCGGGCCTTGGAGAAGTCGACCCCGTGTTCGACGAGGTTGCGGACGCCCACGGAGGAGATCATGCCGTAGAGGACGAACGAGACGCCGCCGACGGTTGCCGCGGGGAGGGTCGCGATGACGGCTGCGAACTTGGGGCAGAACGAGAGCGCGATGGCGATCGCGGCTGCGATGCGGATGACGCGCGAGTCATAGACCTTGGAGAGGGAAAGGACGCCCGTGTTCTCGCCGTAGGTCGTGTTGGCGGGGGCGCCGAAGAGCGCGGCGACGAAGGTCGCGACGCCGTCGCCCATCAGGGTGCGGTGGAGGCCCGGCTCCTTGAAGAGGTTGCGGCCGATCGTCGAGCCGATGGCGGAGACGTCGCCGACGTGCTCCATGATCGTCGCGGCGACGAGCGGGACGACGATGACGATCGCGGAGGCGATGCGTCCGCCGACCCCTTCTCCGCCGATCGCGAAGACGGTCTCGCCCCAGTGGAACGGGAGGCCGATCCAGTCCGCTGCGGCGATGCGCGAGAAGTCGACGGCCGCGCCCGGGAGTCCGCAGCAGTTGCCGAGGAGGACGGCCGCGAGGTAGGAGGCGATGACGCCGATCAGGATCGGGATGATGCGGACCATTCCCTTGCCGAAGCAGGCGGCGACCAGGACGGCGACGATGCCGGCGAGGGCGACGGGCCAGCAGGTCGAGGCGCTCCCGACGGCGATCGGCGCGAGGACGAGTCCGATGCCGATGACGATCGGTCCCGTCACGACCGGCGGGAAGAAGCGCATCACGCGCTGGACGCCGCAGCCCTTCACGATGGCGGCGACGAGGAGGTAGACGAGCGCGGAGACGGCGACGCCGACGGACGCGTAGGCGAGGAGCTGGGTCTTGGTGAGGCCGTCCCAGACGCCGCCCTGCATGGCGGTGATGGCGAAGTAGCCGGGGAGGAAGGCGAAGGACGAGCCGAGGAACGCGGGGACCTTCCGCTTGGTGAGGAAGTGGAAGAGGAGCGTGCCGAGGCCGGCGAAGAGGAGGGTCGCGGAGATGGAGAGTCCGGTCAGGATCGGGACGAGCACGGTCGCGCCGAACATGGCGAAGAGGTGCTGGACGCCGAGGAGTCCCATCTTGGGGTAACCGAGGGTGCGGGCGTCGTAGATGCCGTCGGACGCCTGGCCGACCTTGCCGTCCGCAAAAACCAGTTTCTCAGCCGCCCGCAGCACGCGAGAGACGCCCAGCCGTTCTTCAATTCTCATCGCCATCAGTTTACCCCATTGTTCAAAAAGCTCACAATTCCACCATTATTCAATATTCAATA
>CAMEZU010000293.1 GCA_945947925.1 uncultured Verrucomicrobiota bacterium | reverse complement strand
CGCGGGTCGTGCTACCGCCAGATCCGGCGGCGACACGGCTCTTCCGCCTGCGCCTCGAATAACTTCGTCGCCGGCGTTCGCAGCCGCGCACAAACAGATGCGCTCGACGGACTGCCGTCCGTCATTCGGCGTTCAGCTTCTCATCCGCATCAAGCTTCACCGAGTCGATAATGCGGAACTCGGCCGGCTTCAGCGTGAGGAAGTCCTTGTCGCCAAACTGCTGAAGGACGCACTTGCGCTCGCGCTCGTAGTCGAGGTTCAGGAGGTAGACCTTGCCCTCGTCCGGGAAGTAGGAGTAGATGATCCAGCGGCAGTCCTCGTCAGGATTCTCGAAATCGGGGCCCGTGATGAAGACGTTGCCGCGGCCGAGCTTCGCCGCATACTGGTAGAGGTAGCCGACCATGCCGACGTCCGCGATCTCGGCGCCGCAGCCGACGTCCATGTTCGCCGCCGCCGGATAGGCCCACCAGTTCATGAAGAGCACCTGGCCCTTGCCGTTGCGGCAGCGGATGATGAACGGGTCGGCATCCTCGTCGTCGACGGCGAGCTCCTCGAAGTTCTCCTTCGGCGCGACGTACTCGAGGTCGCCCAGCGGCAGGCACATGTAGCCGAAGCGGCGGCGCGCGACGAAGCCAAGGCAGTTCGGCGTCGTCGACGGGCCCGTCGCCCAGTACCGGCGAGGGGTCTGCCCCTTGACCTTGAACCCGCAGAGCTCCGTGAAGTCGCCCCCGTTGACCAGCTTCTCGACGGTCGGATCCGTGTAGTTGCGGGCGTTGTCCGTCGACAGGTGGCAGAGGCCGATCACGAGGACGCCGCCGCCCTTCACGTAGTCGCAGAGGACCCTGTACTGCTTCGGCGAACAGGTGTTCCAGCCGGAGAACATGAGGACCTTGTAGTTCTTGAGCAGATGCTCCGCCGTGATGTTGTCGCACGCGAAGGACGCGATGTCGCACAGGCCGTAGGGCGTGGCGGAGAAGTGGATGTTCTTGTTCGGCGCGAGCATCGGCGGCATCGGCATCACGGACTTGCGGACCGTGTCCCAGCTCATCTCGGGCAGGCCATGCATCCAGTTCGGGTTCTTGCGCGCGAGGTCATACGCGCCGCAGACGGCAGACCCGGCGACGTAGCCGCTGCCGCCCAGGTCGAGGTTGCCCTTCGCGAGCGCCCAGGTCGCCTCGGGCTGGCCCTTCGGCGCGGGATTCCTCTTGCAGAAGGCGTAGAAGTCGCGGATGATGTTGCGGTACTTCGTCGCGACGGGTGAGCGGTAGTCGATGTAGGAGTAGCGCTTCTCGGCCTCCTTGAGGACGGGCTTCTCGTACTTCTCGCGCGCCGCCTTGTCCCACTTCGTGCTGAGCTTGCGGCAGGTGATGGGCATCTTCGACATCGGCGAGTCCTCGCAGAGCGAGCTCTGGAGCTGCCAGTTGCCGGACTCGTTGATGATGACCTTCGCGCCCGTCATGTACTTGAGGTAGAACGCCGTCTCCAGCGTCTTCATCTTGTACGGGTTGCGGTGGGGGATCCAGCTGTACCACTCGTGCGCGAGATGGCTGCCCCACATCGGCAGGTCATACTGGCGGTAGAGGCCGCGCCCGAGCGCGGAGGCGAGCGTCAGGTCGCCGAACGGGAAGTCCTCCGTGCAGGGGACCTCCGTGCCGGCAGCGACCTCGTAGTCGAGCGAGAAGTTCGCCGACGTCGCCATGATGTTGCCCCAGCCGTCGTCGTGGAGGTTGTTCACGTGCTTGTGGACGCGGTTCATGTACTCGTCGACGAGCGCATCGAGTGTCGCGCCGCGGTTGTCCCAGTTCTGATAGAGGGAGAAGGTGTAGCGCTCGCCGAAGTCGTGGCCGAGCCAGCGGTCGCCCAGCTCCTCCGTCATCGCGCGGGCAATCCCGTTCGTGGCGTGCGAGTAGATGCAGGTCGAGTAGAGCCCCAGCTTCGTCGCCCGCCGCGTCAGGCGCGCAAGCGTGTCGTTGTTCTGCCAGAACTGAAGCGTGTTGCCGACCTCCTCCTTGGCGCACAGGTCGACGAGCTCGTCGTACTTGAGCTTGGTCGGGTTCCAGTAGGTGAAGCAGAAGCCGCCGCAGGTCATGCCGCCATTGTTGCCGTAGACGCCGGAACCGATGTAGATGCGCGCCAAGTCCGGAACGGGCGTCTTGACTGTCGCGCGCCGCGGCTTGGCGACGATTTCGGCGGACGTCAGAGGCTTGTCGGGGCTGTCCGCCCGACGCGTCGTGTCGTTGTCGTTGACGGCCAGCGCCGCGCCGGCCATCAGTGCGCACGCGATCGTTGCGACGGCCCGCTTCGGCTTGATCGATTCCATTCTTCCGTCCCTCTTTCGGTGTTCATTTATCTGCCTGTCTCACCCCGCACGGCCCGCATGCGAGAGCCCGGCTCAACCAACGGCTACGCGCAATCTCTTTCGCGCCTACGCCGTCCGTGACAAACAATAATAGCAAAATGCGCCCTCGCTGGCAACTGCGGAGATGCGCCCATCTAAATTTTCCCTCTTGCGCGCCTGATGCCGATTTTGATAAACTATGCGGCGAACATTCCCAAAAAAGGAAATATTTAAAATGGCTAATATCAAGGGTGGCCGCGCTGCTCGTAAGCGCGATCGTCAGAACGCTAAGGCGAACAAGCGCAATTCCGTCTGCAAGGCGAAGCTCCACGACGCGCACAAGAAGCTCTTCAAGCTCGCGGACGCGGGTTCTAAGGAAGACGCCGAGAAGAAGTTCAAGGAGTTCGTCTCCGGTCTCGACAAGGCCGTGAAGAAGGGCATC
>CAMEZU010000292.1 GCA_945947925.1 uncultured Verrucomicrobiota bacterium | reverse complement strand
TGCCGAGCGTCAGCGAAGGCCGTCTGCGTACGTCTGCGGTTCATCCCTCCTCCGCGTTGTTATACCAGGCATTGAGCTTGGCGTTGAACTCGAGGCGGGGGAGAGTGGCGGACCAGGACTTCACGCGGTCGGTGAGGTCCTCGACGTGCATCGTCACCTTCCGGCGCGGTTTGAACGGGGCGACGAAGAGCCAGAGGAGGACGCTCTTCACGAAAGTCGGGACGAACGCGGGCGAAGTCTTGCGCCCCTTCCGACTCCAGATCGACCCCCAGAGCCCCGTCGTCCGCACGCCGATCACGCGCACCCCGGCGGGGAGATCCTTGCAGATGTTGTACGCGAGCTGACGCGTCCCGATGTCCTCGAGCGGCTCGCCGCTCGGGGCGTAGCGGACGCTCCCGTCCTTCGCCGGCTCCAGCTCGGGATCGGTGTAGATGTGTCCCGCCGGATAGAAGATCACGTTCCCGCCGTCCGCCAGCGTCTCCTTCACAATGTCCCCGAGGCCGCGCGCAATCGACGCACCCTTCGCGCTCCGGCTCTTGCGCAAGTCGGGGACCGCGACCGCCCCGAGCGTCCGCAAGGTGGCCGGCGCGACCAGGCCCGTCTTGAAGAACGACTCGTCCGCCAGCGGACGCACGGGATTCTTCCAGAACTCTGCGCCGACCAGCATCGGATCGACCATCGCGGGATGGTTGGGGAGGACGAGAAGAGGTGAAGGATGAGTGATGAGTGATGAATGACGGAGGACTTCGTCAAGGCCTTCGACTGTGACGTTGTAGCGACGGCGGAAAATCCAGCGGCCGGTGAAGAGAAGGACCGAACGGTAGTTGAAGACGAAGAGGAACGGCGCGACGAGCAGCGTGACGGCGAGCAGCGCGAGGAAGGCGCGGGGACCGCAGAGGCAGCTGATCGCGACGTAGCAGACCGAGGCGAAGAGCATGAAGAGGAACGACACCTGGTTGAAGTAGGCGAGCATCGTGTTGAGCTTCGGTCCCTTCACCACCTTCTGAATCTCCGCGTCGAGCGGCAGCTTGAAGAAGCCGAGGTCGAAGGCGAGGAGTCCCGTCACCACGGCAAAACCGACGGGACCGAGCGGCGCGAAGAAGAGGACCGCGAGAAGCGCCGCCGCAAGCCAGCCCGTGAGGAGCGAGGCGCCGAGCAGGAAGTGACGGCGGGCGACGAAACCGGCGAGAACCTGTCCCGCCACGATGCCCACGGCCGCAAGCGCGAGGATGCCGCCCGTGTGGAGTCCGTCGAGCCCGAGGACGTCCTTGCCGTAGACCAGAAGTCCCTGTTGGAGCATCGCCGCCACGAACCAGAAGACCGAAAGCGTCACGATGACGGCGTTGAGACCCGGATAGCGACGGGCCATGCGGCGGGCGCGGAGGAGGTAACGGACCGGATTGATCGCGTGCAGCGCACGGTTCGGTTCCTCGTCCGCCCGGATCAGGTAGCTGAAGAGAAGTCCGCCGACGGCAAAGCCCCCGAGGCACAGGTACCAGACCCACGGGGCGGCCCGGTCAGCGGCGAACGAGGCGGCACTGGTGCCGACCAGAACCGCCAGGAACGCGACCCCTTCCATTCCGCCCATGCCGGTCGAGATGCGGTCCTCGCCGCCCACGTCGCGCACCAGGGCGTACTTCGAGGGCGAATAAAGCGAGCTCTGGAGGCCCATCAGCAGAATCGCCCCGACGACGAGGACGGGCGACGCCGCGAGAAAGCCCGCGATCGCCACGGCGACGATGGGAAGCTCCGCCCACTTCGCGAGGCGGAAAATGCGGCGCTTCGGAAAGACGACCGTCAGGCGGTCCGCAAGCGGCGAGCAGAGGATGTACGGCAAGACCAGCACCGCGGCGGTGAGTCCCATGAAGACCGCATGCAGGCGCTCGTCGTTTCCAAGCCAGCCAAGGACGACGAAGCTTGCGAGTGTCTTCAGGAAGTTGTCGTTGATGACCCCGAAGAAGTTCGTGATGAACAAAGGTGCAAAGGATCGCTGTTTCATAATCATCTCAAGCCTCTCTCATTTTAACCACAGACTTTCGCAGACGGGCTTCGCTCACGCTCGCCTTATTTAGCGCTAGCGTGAGCGACGCGCTGTCTGCGTTTGTCTGCGGTTAATTCTCCGACGGATGCGAAGAAGGTTTCGCAGATGTGGTCGCAGATCGTTTCGCGCCAGGCCTCCTGGGTGACGCCCTTCGGGCGGAAGTTTTTCTGCCAGCTCTCGTCCGCGAGCGCGTAAACCGCGATCTGGGACCAGATGGACGAGGTGAGGAGCTCGAGCCGGACCGCGTCCTTCTCGACCATCGAGACGAGCTTGAAGAGCGAATCGTAGATCGGCTTGCCGTAGTCGCGGAGGAACTCGTCGTGGAACTTGGTCGGACGCGTCACCTCGTGGCGAAAGAGTCCGCGGCAGAGGACCTGCGGACGCTCGGTCGGGAGCGTCATGAAGAGGAAGTCCCAGACCCATTCGCGCACGGCCGCGCGCCAGCTCTCCTTCGTCGTCGCCTTCTCCGCCACGGCCGCCATCGGGGCGCCGAGGTCGCCGAAGAGGCGCTTGGCGACGATGCGGTAGAGGTCCTCCTTCGATCCGAAGTACCGGTTCGCGAGCGCCACGTTCGCGCCGGCCTTCGTGCAGATCGCGCGCACCGAAGCGAGCTCGAAGCCCTGCTCCGAGAACTCGACCTCGGCCGCCGCGAGAATCGCGTCGCGCGTCGCCTGTCCGTCCGTCCTGATCTTCCTCATCGTCTTCCCTCCCCAGTTTTACGACTTGATCAAAGGTTCGCGCCACC
>CAMEZU010000291.1 GCA_945947925.1 uncultured Verrucomicrobiota bacterium | reverse complement strand
GTTCGTCACAACCTCGGTGTCGAGATGACCGTAGGGCGGAAGTTGCGCCGGCAGATAGTTTCGCGCCACGGCCGTATATGATGCGGCAAGCGCGCCAATGAACAACAGTTGTCTTTTCATGGTGGTTCTCCTGGGCGCATATTCTGAACTTCCCGTTTTACGGCCTTCGACGGATTGTTTCCAAACTGAAATCGCCTCGTGCGATAAGTTGCAATAACACGCCCCACCCCCCGTCATATTGATAAAATACAAATATGAAAATTACTACAATACTCATTATCGAGAACGAAGCGCTCATCCGCTCCGCTCTCGTTTCGACCCTCACGAGGGCGGGCTACCGCTGTCTTGAGGCCGCATCGGCGGAAGCAGCACTCGAGATCCTGACGACGCAGCACGTCGATCTGGCGATCGTCGACAGAATGCTTCCGGGCATGTCGGGGGACATGCTGATCATCCGCGCAAAGGAGGAAGGCGTGAAGACGGCCATGTTCGTCCTCACGGGCTTCAAGACGGAAGAGTCACTCCACAACGACTTCCAGAACGGAGCCGTGGAGTACATGTCCAAGCCCTATTCGACGACGGAGCTTCTCGCCCGCATCCGTGCGCGTCTGCGCGAGAGGATGCCGACGGAACCCGTCATCCGATGGGGTAAGGTCAGGTTCGACACGAGGAACGACCGCATCACGCACGACGCTCTTCCCAAAGGGGAGGAGATCCACCTCCAGCCGATCTGCTGCCGCATCCTCGAGGCGCTCATCCGCAACAACGGGGAGCGCATGCCAATCGGGGAGCTCATCGAGATCGCGTACGGCGAACACGATGCGGTAGGCAACACCGCCCTCGCCACGAACATCAGTCGGATCAACTCCGCCTTTCGACAGAAGCATCTCAATCCCATCGTCAGCCCCTACAGGAAGGACTACGGATATGCGCTTCTTCCGCAGTAACCTCAAGGGATCCATGAGGACGATCCTGAACCGCAGGGTCTTCCCGGCGCTCGCCGTCGTCCCGATCCTCACATTCACGGTGATGCGCAGCTTCGACTACGGAAGCCTCGCGCCGCTCCTGTGCACGACGTGCCGGGACAAGGCCCGGGCCTACGAGCATGCGCACGGTCTCCTCCAGGGACTGGGCGTCTCGGCCGAGATCGTCGGAATCGTCTGCGCGGCGTGGTTCATCGACCGTTTCGTCACCAGAAAAGTCATGCACCTCATCGCGATTGCGAAGCACTGCCTCGAAGCGAACGAACTCACCTCGCTCCGTCTTCGGACGGGCGTCACGGAAGTCCGCGAACTCAGCGGCCTCTTCAACGAGCTCTTCGCCTCCCAGGCAAGCCGCCTCGACGACATCCTGCAACTCGCAAAGGAGATCCGACACAATGTGAACAACCTCCTTACGCGAATCCTCATTGTTGCCGAAGGGCTCGCCTCGGAACACCCCGACATTCGGGATGCCATAGGCGGAATCAGCGCAGACCTAGCGAACCTCCGACGTATCGTTGAGATCAACATCAGCATAACGGAAAACTACAGCCGCATCAACGAGCAGCTTCCCGAGCGTCTCGACATCGGCGAGCTCGCCATCTGCTGCATGGAGATCAACGGACCTTTTGCCGCCGAGAGGAACGTCAGTGTCCGCGTGGATCGACCAGATTCTCCGATCTTGTTTGTCGGACACGAACAGAAGATTGTAAACGCGATCCACAACCTTGTCGAGAACGCAATCAAATACACGAGTCCCGGCGGTCACGTCGAAATCAAAGTCTCCTCGGAGAGTACATCTTCTTCCAACGCCACTGCGGAACCTGCTTTTGAGAAGCAAGTATCCGTGTGTGTGACCGACGATGGTTGCGGAATCGAAGAATCCGATCTCACGAAGATCTTCGAGCGCAGCTATCGCGCCAAAGGAAGCCACGATACTATCGGGAGCGGACTCGGACTTGCGTTCGTTGATTCTGTCGCGCGTTTCTATGACGGCGAATGCACGGTAAAGTCAGAGCTCGGGCGCGGTTCGGAGTTCACGCTCATCCTCCGGAACCGTCCGAGGAAGGAGGCGACATGAAGTTGCGTCCCTATCCGACATCGGACGAATGGTGGGTGTATGCGGCGCTCATCTCGGCCCCGTGCGCAGGGATGCTGACAACAATCATCCTCTACCGCTATCTCGGAGACTCATCGCCACTTGCAGACCAAGTCTGCCAGGCTTCCAAGTATGTCGCAATCTACAGTGCTGTCACATGCACTATCAAGATTGCACGACTTGCAGTTTGCGGCAAAGGACAGTACGCATGCTCACGGCTCAAGGTGATCGGTTGGACGATTCTTGCTAACGTATTCGTCCTTGTCGCTTACACAGCCTATATCTTCAGGTAAGTCGCCGAGAAGAAACTCATTAACAACCGAAGGCGCGAGGGAGCAATCCTCGCGCCTTCGCACATAAATCCGGCCGTGTGCTTCCTTACACACTTTTTCGCCAAAACTACTCTCGGGTTGTCCGAAACAATTTTTTGGGAGTAAACTATTAGCCGACAACACGCGAAAATCGCCATTTCTTCCTATGTTTCGGCGTGAGTCGAGATGAGAACCCGAGAGAACTTTGAGGGCGCTATCGGCTCAATTCAGTCTCTCTTTTGGAGTTCTCCGAACGCGCGGATTTTTTATAAGTGCAAAATCACGCGCAAAGTTTGAAAAATCGCAAACGATAAAAAAGAAAAAATCGGAGAGTTCTCCGATTTCTGAAATTGAGTGGTGGCCAAGGCCGGGATCGAACCGGCGACACACGGATTTTCAGTCCGTTGCTC
>CAMEZU010000290.1 GCA_945947925.1 uncultured Verrucomicrobiota bacterium | reverse complement strand
ACCCTGTTTTTCGCGGCCCTGGCCGCAGTCCTTTTCGCTTCGGCGGCCACCGTCGAAGAGCTCAACGCGCGTTTCGGCGCAAACGGCCGCGTCAGTTTCCGTGCCGACGAGAACGGGGAGCCGATCGTCGACCTCAAGGACGCCAACGGCCTCTGCTCCGTCAAGCTCCGCGGCGCCCACGTGACCGACTGCCGCTTCACGGGCGACGAGCATCCGCTCCTCTTCGTTCCGAAGATGGGGTATGTGCCCGTTTCCGGGCCGCGCGACTTCATCCACGGCGGCGTGCCCCTGCTCTGGCCCTGGTTCGGCTCGTCCGGCGCGCCGCAGCTCGGCGCGTGGCGGCGGTGGCTGAACAAGGTGGGCTTCTCGCTCGAGACGCAGGGGCCGTTCCATGCGACGGCGCGCTTGTCGCTCTTCTCGGTGAAGGCGGTGACGGCGACTGCGGACGAGACGGCGATCGAGCTGACGCTCGGCCCGTGCGCGGAGGTCTCCGCCTACACGCCGGGCGACTTCGTCCTCACCTACAGAATCACGCTGGGCGACCACCGGCTCGGCCTCAGCCTGACGACGACGAACCTCGGCGACACGACCTTCCGCTACCGTGAGGGCTATCACCCGTATTTCGCCGTGTCGGACTGCTACAAGCTGACCCTCGCCGGCGTCGACGGCTGTCGCTACGAGTCCGACCGCGACCTTCCCTGCGACGTCACGCACGTCTGGCAGGGGGGACCTGTCCCCGAATGGCCTGGCTGCGACCTCTTCCGCTTCGGGCAGGAGCGGAGCGTCCTCACCCTCACCGACCCGGTCTGGAAGCGCGAGATCGTCCTTTCGACGACGGGCGGACGCGACGTCGTGACCTGGTGCCAGGACGTCAAGGGCGCGAGCAAGGGGACGATGAACATCCTCCCCGAGGAGTGCCGCAACTATTTCTGCATCGAGCCGTCCAACTTCTACCGCGAATCGGAAATCGCCCTCGAAAGCGGCGAGTCCCACACATTCGAGACCGTCATCTCCGTCCGTCCCACCAAGTGACGGACGGCCCGGGCCTCAGACCCGGAGAATGACATCCCTGCCCGCCGTCCGTCCCCCGTTCCGGGTCAGCGCGTGAAGCGCGCGACGAAGCCGCCGCCCCGGTCGCCGAAGTCCGCGAATTTCTCAGCGCGGGTGAGGTCGACGGAGGCCTTCTTGTCGACCGGCGTTGCCACCGTCCCCTTGCCCGAACGGTCCGCGACGGACCTGACGCGGCTTTCCCCTGCCAAGGCCGCAATCCACAACGTTGCTTTTTTGTTCGTCCGTTCATCCCGTCGGCGGTTTTTTGATATAATACCGACACTATGAACTTTGACGTCCTTACTGCCATCTCGCCCATCGACGGGCGTTACGCCAACACGTGTTCCGAACTCCAGGAGGTCTTTTCCGAATACGGGCTCATCAAGCGTCGCATTCTGGTCGAATGCACGTGGCTCGAGGCCCTGTGCGACGACCGGCGCATCAGGGAATGCAAGGCGCTATCCCCGAAGGAACGCCGGCAGCTTCGGGCGATTGCCGCCGAGGTCACCCTGGCGGACGCGCAGCGCGTCAAGGACATCGAGAAGACGACAAACCATGACGTCAAGGCGATCGAGTACTTCCTCAAGGAGAAGTTGGCGGGGACTTCGCTTGAGAGCCGCTCCGAGTTCGTTCACTTCGGCTGCACGAGCGAGGACATCAACAACATGTCCCACGCGCTGATGCTCCGCGACGGCAAGGCGGTCCTCCGGCAGGCGATGGACGACATGACGGCGAAGGTCGTCGAGATGGCGAAGGCGTATGCGAAGGTTCCGATGCTCGCGCACACGCACGGCCAACCCGCGTCCCCGACGACGGTCGGCAAGGAGCTCGCGGTCGTTTCCGCGCGGTTGAAGCGCCAGGCCGGCGAGATCGACCGTCTCGTGATGCCGGCGAAGATGAACGGCGCAGTGGGCAACTTCAACGCGCACCTCTCCGCCTATCCGGACGTCGACTGGGAGAAGCTGTCCGACAAGGTGATCAAGTCGCTCGGCCTCCGCCAGAACCGCCTCACGACCCAGATTGAGTCGCACGACGGCATTGCGGAGCTCTTCGACGCGATCTGCCGCTGGAACTCGGTGCTCCTCGACTTCGACCGCGACGTCTGGATGTACGTCTCGATGGGCTACTTCAAGCAGCGCACCGTGAAGGGCGAGATCGGCTCGTCGACGATGCCGCACAAGGTCAACCCGATCGACTTCGAGAACTCCGAGGGCAACCTCGGTCTCGCGAACGCGATAATGGGCTTTATGGCCCGCAAGCTTGCGATCTCGCGCATGCAGCGCGACCTGACGGACTCCACCACGCTCCGCAACATGGGCGTCGGCTTCGGCTACACGCTCATCGCGATCCGTTCCACGCAGAAGGGTCTCGGCAAGCTCGAGCTGAACGAGGAACGCCTTGCGGACGACCTTGACCACAACTGGGAGGTTCTTGCCGAGCCGATCCAGACCGTGATGCGCAAGGTCGGCATGGACCATCCGTACGAGCGCCTGAAGGAGCTCACGCGCGGACGTCGCGTCAACGCGGAGATCATGCAGGACTTTGTGAAGGCGCTGCCGCTTCCGAAGGCGGACAAGGCTCGCCTCCTCAAGATGACGCCGGCGAGTTACGTCGGCCTCGCCGAGAAGCTGGCGAAGCTGGCGTGACGGCGGGAGAAGAATCGAATGACCGAATGACGGGGATAACGGAATGAAGAATCTGATTGTTGCGTTTGTCTGTGCCGTGGCCGTGGCGTTCGCCGGCTGCAAGG
>CAMEZU010000289.1 GCA_945947925.1 uncultured Verrucomicrobiota bacterium | reverse complement strand
TGGCCGGTCTCTTCCTTGAAGATGCGGCGGAAGGTCGTGTCGGATTCGTAGCCGCACTGTTCGGCGATTGTATCGAGGCGCGTGTAGGGATTGGCGAGGAGCTTCTTCGCGTGTTCGATGCGGACGGACCGGATTTCGTCGAGGACGGAGTGTCCGGTCGCCTGGCGGAAGCGGATCTCGGCGAGGCGGCGCGAGCAGGGGTAGAGGGCGAGGGCCTCGCGGGCCTGGAGTCCCGAGCAGGCGCGCGCGCGGATCAGGTCCGAGACCCTGAGGGCGTGACGGTCGGTCTGGAGGAAGACGCGCGAGGAGCTGCGGCGCGTGAGCGACAGCGGCGGCACGCTTTCGATCGGCCGGTCGGGAAGGCGTCCGCTGACGAGCTCGTACAGGAGCTCGCCGGCGCGATAGCCGGAGGATCTGAAATCGAGTCCGACGCTGCTCAGGGTCGGACTCGTGTTTTCGCAGACGTTGGCATCGTCGTCCACGCCGACGACGACGCAGTCGAAGGGGATGCCGATGTCGGCCAGCTGGCAGGCCCGGATGACGTTCTCGCCGATGCGGTCGTTGGCGGCCATGATACCGCAGGGCTTGGGCAGGTCGCGGAGCCAGGGGATGAGCTCCTCCTGGAGCCGACGGGCGTTGAGTCCCTCTTCGGAAGGGGCGAACTCGTGCATCCGGATGCCGTGCCCGGCGAGGATCCGCGAGAGGTTGTGGCGGCGGTTCTCGCTCCAGATGCGCGTCGTGTGCCAGGGCACGAAGCCGTAGGAGCGGCATTTCGCGGCGAGAAGCTCCCGGGCGACGTTCTCGGTGGCGGGAAAGCTGTCCGTGATGATCGACGCGAAGGTCTCGAGTCCGTCCGGCGGAAAGCAGTCCAGCAGCACCGTCGAGTCGGGCGAGAAGAGCGAGGCGTCGAACTCCTCGCGCCTGTTGTTGGGACAGAGGATGGCGCCGACCGGATGCCAGAACTCCCGGAGCGTCTTCAGGGTACGGGCGCTGACCAGTTCTTCGTAGCACTGGACGTTCCAGTCGAGGGTGCGGGCGAAGGCGTTGATCCCCTCCAGCCGCAGGCGGGAGGCGTAGTCGTCGCCATGATGGAAATAAAGAATCGTCTGCATACGCGCATAGCATACCATTTCAGCCGACGGTTGCGCAATCGGATAATTTATTTGTTCGCAAACGGATAACATTGGGTCCGAAGAAGTGTTATACTATTGTGCATATTCAATTTCCCCCCTACGGGCGCGCGGTTTTCCCCGCGCGCCTCTTTTTCTTCCGTCTGGGGCGGCAGGGTCGCGACCCCCACGATTATTCCCATTTCCTTCCCCTTTTTTGATATAATATAGCAATCTATGAATCTGTTGAAAATGCTTTTCGGGACCAAGAACGATCGCGAGCTGAAGAAGCTGTGGCCGATCGTTCGTGAGATCAACCGCATCGAAGCCGACTATCAGGCGAAGAACTTCACGGACGAGGACTTCCCGCGGATGACGCAGGCGTTCAAGGAACGCTATGCGAAGGGCGAATCTCTGGACAAGCTGCTGCCGGAGGCGTACGCGCTCGTGAAGAACGCGTGCCGTCACCTGGTCGGGACGACGGAGGAGGTCTGCGGCCACACGCTGACCTGGAACATGGTGCCGTTCGACGTCCAGCTCATCGGCGGCATCGTGCTGCACCGCGGCTCAATCGCGGAGATGCAGACGGGCGAGGGCAAGACGCTGGTGGCGACGCTGCCGCTCTACCTCAACGCGCTTGCGGGCAAGAACGTGCAGCTCGTGACGGTGAACGACTACCTGGCGAGGCGCGACGCGTCGTGGATGGGTCATCTCTACAGGTACCTGGGCCTCACGGTCGGCTGCATCCAGAACTCGATGGATTCGGCCGAGCGCCGCGCGCAGTACCTCTGCGACATCACGTACGGCACGAACTCGGAGTTCGGCTTCGACTACCTGCGTGACAACGGCATGGCGCAGCGTCCCGAGCAGGTGGTGCAGAACGGCCATCATTTCGCGATCGTCGACGAGGTTGACTCGATTCTGATCGACGAGGCGCGCACGCCGCTGATCATTTCGGGTCCGGCGACGATGTCCACGAGCCACGTCTACCAGGAGTTCCGTCCGATGGTCGACGCGATCGTGCGCCTGCAGACGGCGCAGTGCAACGACCTGATCCAGGCGGCGAAGAAGGCCTGGGAGGCGGGCGACGCCGAGAAGACGAAGGACCTCATCTACCAGGTCTATCACTCGATGCCGAAGCACAAGCAGCTGCTGCATCTCCTCGAGAATCCGGAGATCCGCAAGCTGCACGAGGACGGCGAGCTGCAGATGCTCTCGGAGATGCGCCGCGACCATGCGCGCGCGCTCAAGGACGAGCTGCACTTCACGATCGACGAGCGTACGCGCGAGGTCGCGCTGACGGACAAGGGCTGCGAGAAGATCTGCCCCGACGACCCGAAGCTCTTCGTGCTGCCCGACCTGGCGGCCGAGCTGAGCGCGATCGACGGCGACGCGTCGCTGAACGAGACGGAGAAGGCCGAGCGCCGGCGGATGACGCAGACGTCGTTCATGGAGCGCAGCGACCGCGTGCACGTCGTGAACCAGCTCCTGCGCGCGTACTGCCTTTACGAGAAGGACGTCGACTACGTCGTCCAGGACAACCACGTTTACATCGTCGACGAGTTCACGGGCCGCGTGCTGCCGGGCCGCCGCTGGTCGGACGGCCTCCACCAGGCGGTCGAAGCGAAGGAGCAGGTGGAGATCGAGAAGGAGTCGCACACGCTCGCGACGATCACGATCCAGAACTACTTCCGCCT
>CAMEZU010000288.1 GCA_945947925.1 uncultured Verrucomicrobiota bacterium | reverse complement strand
ACTCGAAGCAGCCGCAGGAGGTCATCGGATCCTCGAGCAGGGAGTACAGCGTGACATGCTCCAGCGCACCGTGGGAATATTCCGCGACGGCCTCGTCGACGTCTTCGTACCGGCCGGTACGCTCGTCGAGGCAGCGCTCCTTGGTAACGACCTGGCAGGGACCCTGCGGGTCAAGCTCATTGGTGGCCTTGGCGTCGAGCCAGGACACAGCGCCGCAGAGGCCGAGACGCTCCGGCGTGACGATGCAGACGTGGCTCGGAGAGAACGCCTGGCACATGATGCAGGAGTAGAACACCGGCACAGATTCGTCGGTCATGCTCTTCAGACGCTCGTCGCGCTTGTCGAAGACCTCGTTCGCGTGCTTGCGCAGCGCGGCGTTCGGCTCGTCGCCGACGACGATCTTGACCTGGCACTTGTCAACAACGGTGTCGAATTCGGATTTGATCTTCGCGTACAGGACTTCGCCGATGTGGCGGAAGCGGAAGCCGGCCTCAAAGTCGGCCTTGTTGATACGGACACGGATCATGTCGCGCTGGCCGGTGTGCATCAGACCCTCAACGCAGTTCAGGAACTGGTGGATCTTACGCTCGAAGACCGGCTCGAAGTCGGGCTGCATGTTCTTGCCCGCAACCTCGACGGTGTAGCTCAGGGAAATCTTGGAGCCGCATTCCAGCTCATCCAGCTCGGGACCCTCGACGACGATCTTGTGATCCTCGACCTCGGAGGCGTCCTTCGTGGTGACCAGCTCGAAGCAGTCCTTGCGGGAGCCATCAATTTCGATCTGCATGTCGCCCTTGCGGATGATCTCGCCTTCGAACGCGGAGGAGTAGGAGACAGGAATGTCGATCTTCGTGATCTTCAGCTTGATGCCGCGTGCCTCGATGGAGGTGTCAATCCAGTCCTTGGTGTCATCGTAGATGATCAGGGACTTCGGAACGGCCCACATGTCGTCGTGGTCGTTCGTGATGACCGGGAAGCCCAGCTTGATCGCGCCCGCGCCGCAGGCCACGGTGATATCGTTGACCGGCTTATAGGCGTTGACAAACGCATTGATGCGGTCGAAGGTGTACTTGTGGAAGCCCTCCACATCGCCCGGCTGGATCGCGCCGAAGATCATGGCGGCACGCACGACGAGGGAGATGACATGGCCGACCGACCAGATCTCTTCGCCGACGGGGACGACACGGACGGGGAAGCCCATGGACAGGCCCGCCTCGACGGCCTGCTCAATAATGCCGCCGATCAGGAACACGAAAATGCCGCGGCTCTGATAGCCCTTGATGGTCTCAACGGCTTCTTCCGTGGAAGGAGCCGGCCCGATCATGACGACGAAGCCGGGGATGTCGCCGGTGACCAGCGGTACGCCCAGCTCACGGACTTCCGCGTCGGTGAAATGGCCGTGATAGTTGGTGCCTTCGTAAGGAGCTTCGGTCTTGACGTACTTGCACGCCTCGATCATCTCCGCGGCGATGGCGGTGCCGACGCCGGACTGGAAGATGGAGTTCGTGCGCGGCTCGCGGAGCATCATGGCCTTCACATCGGCCAGCGCGTCCTGCAATTCGCCGACGTTCGTGACCTTCTTGCCGATGTAGGCATAGATACAGGCCAGGAAGTAGGCGGTGGAGGGCATGGTCAGCGCGGCGTCGCGGCCAACCTCTGCAACGATCTTGTTGACTTCTTCTTCGGCCTTCGCGAACATCTCGTCGGAGCCGTTGAAGACTCTTTCAAACAATGTCTTCATTGTAGGTAATCATTCCTTTCAGTTTCGTTCTTGCGCGTCGATCTTTGCCTTGATGGCGCGGATATCCTCCAGCGCCTCGGGGCTTTGATCGTAGGGAGAAAGGCCCTTCCGGTCGGCGTCGATGACGTCGGCGTTGTAGCGGATGAAGCCCAGCAGATCCTCCTCCGGGATGCGGGAGCGGATGAACGCGCGGTCAGACTCGTCGCGGATCTTGTTTGCCACGACGCGTACCTTCGTCACGCCGATATCGGCCGCGAGCTGCTTGATGCGCTCATAGGTCTGTACGCTTCGCGCGCCCGGTTCGATGACCACGATGAACTGATCCATCATGCTCGCCGTGCCGCGTCCCAGATGCTCCAGCCCTGCTTCCATATCCATGATGACGACGTCATCCTTGCGGAACGTGAGGCTTGTCAAAATGGCCTTGAGCATCACGTGCTCCGGGCAGACGCAGCCGCTTCCGCCGGTGTCCACCGTGCCCATCACGAGCAGCTTGACGCCGTTGATCTCCTTCGCCAGCTTATCCGGCAGATCCGAGACCTGCGGATTGAGCTTGTAGAACGAGTTCATATCGTTCGCGCCGGTGCGCTCCTTGGCGAGCTGCTTCATCTTGGAAACGGGGACGATGGAGTTGACCTCTTCCTCGGTCATGCCCAGCGCCAATCCGAGATTGGCGTCCGGGTCGACGTCGGCGGCCAGAACGGTGCGCCCTTCGTCGGCATAGAGCCGGGCCAGTGTGGAGGACAGCGTCGTCTTGCCGACGCCGCCTTTGCCGGTGATCGCTACTTTCATTGGAAAAACCTTCTAAACTCTAGTCGTAAGTAAAAATATCTTAGATACCCAGGGCTTTGCGCTTGTTCTCGATG
This sequence comes from uncultured Verrucomicrobiota bacterium, assembly GCA_945947925.1. Classification (GTDB taxonomy): domain Bacteria; phylum Verrucomicrobiota; class Kiritimatiellia; order RFP12; family UBA1067; genus UBA1067. The sequence continues at coordinate 203 of CAMEZU010000288.1, read as the reverse complement.
GACTCGATCATACGGTCGCCCAGCTTTTCGATGTCCTTCTCGACGACGAAGTTCGCCTCGACCCATTCCTTGCAGCCGGTCTCGCCCTGGAGCAGCTCCGTGATCTCGGAGGAACCCTTGGAGTACGGATCGACGCCGAGGTAGGTCTCGATGCCGGTGGCGACGACGTAGTTGCCGATGGAGACGGCCTTCTCGGACATCCA
>CAMEZU010000287.1 GCA_945947925.1 uncultured Verrucomicrobiota bacterium | reverse complement strand
AATTGGTCGGAGCGGAGGGATTTGAACCCTCGGCCTTTTGCTCCCGAAGCAAACGCGCTACCAGGCTGCGCTACGCTCCGACATCGGGTGTCTTCCTTGGTGGAAAACGGGACATAGTATAGTCTTTTTTCCGCTGGAAGTCAACGGGGAAAATTGATATAATGCAAAAAGTTTTTTGGGGTCAGTCAACGTGAATCGCATCCTGTTCGAAACGAGTGAAATCTGCGACGACATCGCCACTTTTGGCGGTGTGCGGGCGGAGCATGTTCTGAACGTGCTGCACGGCGAGGTTGGGCAGCGGCTGAAGACGGGCGTCGTAGACGGTCCGATCGGGACGTCGGAAATCGTGGAAATCCAGTCGGGGGCTACGCGTGAGGGCGGTCCGGTGATCCGGGTGCGGGTTTGCCATGAGGCGGCGAGCCTGGAACCGTGGGTCGATCTTGTGCTGGCTCCGCCGCGTCCCCGTGTGATGAAGCGGCTACTGCCGCAGCTCGCGACGCTGGGCGTAGGCCGGATTTTCCTGGTCGGGGCGAAGAAGGTCGAGAAGGACTTCTGGGGCGCGACGCTGCTGAAGCCCGAGAACTATCGTCCGCTTTTGATTGACGGTCTCATGCAGGGCGGGACGAGCATCCTGCCGACACTGGAGACGCGGCGCAATTTCCGAAAGTTCCTGAACGAGGAGCTTGACGCGATCTTTCCCGGCACGCGCCGCATCGTCGCGCATCCTTATGCGAAGGAGGCGTCTGTTGCCGTGCCCCGGCGTGAGACCACGCCAGATCCCCGGCTGCTTCTTGCCATCGGGCCGGAGGGCGGATGGACGGACGAGGAGGTTGCGCTTCTGGAGGCGAAGGGGTTCGCGCGATATTCGCTTGGGCCCCGCATCCTGAGGACGGATACGGCGACGATTGCGCTGCTGGCGAAGTTGAACACAGAGGATTTGTAAGTTAACCAAACATAGGAGAAATGATGAACGTGAAGATGCTACTCTCTCTCGCTGCGGTGGCGGCGATGCTGAATGCGACCGCGGGTGTGGTCGGCGACGTGCTCAAGCCTTATGTCGAGAACGGTCAGCTGCCGGGCGCGATTTCGATCATCTACAACAACGGGGCTGAGGAGATCGACTGCGTCGGCTATGCCGACACGCGCACGAAGCGTCCGATTTCGCTGGACGATCCGTTCATGCAGTGTTCGCAGACGAAGGGCTTCTGCGGCGTGACGATTGCGAAGCTCGTCGAGGAGGGGAAGATCAGCCTGGACGACCCCGTCTCGAAGTACCTGCCCGAGTTCAAGACGCTGTGGGTCGACGGCGGCGTGAAGGACGACGTGAAGACGCTTGTCAAGGCGAAGACCGCGCTGACGGTCCGCATGGTGCTGAACCACACGGGCGGCTTCCCGTTCGAGATTTGCGCGAAGCAAGGCAACATCAAGGGCGGCGGCTGGTCGGGCGGTGCGCCGCTCCGACAGACGGCGGCGATTTCGGCGGCGTGTCCGCTGCTCTTCGAGCCCGGCACGAAGGTGCAGTATTCCAATACGGGCATCGACATCGGCGCGGCCGTGATCGAGGTCGTCACGGGCAAGAAGTGGGAGGATTATCTCAAGGAGACCGTTCTCGACCCGCTCGGGATGAAGTCCACCTGCTTCTGGCCGACGGATGAGCAGCTTGCGCGTCAGATCGAGATGTACGACGTCCACAAGGATGCGCCGGCGACATGGAAGTCAGAGAACCCGATGGAGCAGCGTCCGTACAATGGCGCGCACGTCTTCCCGTCCGCCGGCGCCGGTCTCTGGACCACGGCGCGCGACCAGGTCAAGTTCTACAAGATGCTCATGAACCTCGGTGTCGGCGACAACGGCGTCAGGATCCTCAAGGAGGAGACGGTGAAGTCGATTCTCGCCGTCTCGACGCGTCCCGAGAGCCTCGGCGGCTATTCGCTTGGACTCGCGGCGCCGGTGAAAGACAGCGAGAACGAGTGGTTCGGCCATGGCGGCGCCTGGGGCACGAACTGCATGGTCAACTGGCACAAGAAGCAGCTCAAGCTTTGGGTCGTTCAGCTGAACGGCGGTCCGCGTCCGTGGGACAAGGCCAAGGACGAGGCGGCGAATGCCTTCTTCTCGACGAAGATCGACAACTCGGGCGTGAACGCCTACACCGGCCGCGTCAACTGAGCGGGCCACGGCCTACCTGGAGTTCCGTCGTCTGATCGGTTATGTTGCTTATGCAACGGACATTTTCGCGGAGAAAGTGCATAATTTGTCCCGAAAGGAGATTCCCCATGAACGCACCCATTCCGATCATGTCCAAGCTTTTCAGCGGTATCACGCGCGAAGACGGCGCTCTCCTTATGGATAGACTCGGTGCAACCGTCCGTCGGATTCCCAAAGGCGATCTCGTCTTCCGCGCCGGCATCCCGAAGCGCAACTTCGGGGTGCTCCTCGACGGACGTCTTGAGATGTTTGAGATCGATTCCGACGGACGCCGCTCCATCGTCGGATACGTCGTGCCGCCCGAGACCTTCGCCCTGGTCTTCGCCTTCGCGCACGTCGAGCGCCATCCGGCCTCGGTCATGGCCACCGAGGATTCCGTCATTCTCGTGGTTCCCGTCGATCGGGTGCTGCCGAAGGCCGGCTTCGACGCCGATCCCGTCCACCGCCGCTTCCTCCGGAACCTGATGAGCGAGATCTGCGAACAGGCCTGGACGCTCCGCTCCCGTGCCTTCATCCTCTCCCGTCGTTCCACCGAGGAGCGTCTTCTCACGTACCTCCGTCAGCGCATGAACGCCGAGAACTCGACCTCGTTTTACATTCCGTACGACCGGCAGGAGCTTGCCGATTTTCT
>CAMEZU010000286.1 GCA_945947925.1 uncultured Verrucomicrobiota bacterium | reverse complement strand
ACAGACTCAATTCTGGGCATGGTACACGGTATTATGACAAACTGCGCCGAGTACAATTAGTCCGCACCGTAGTCTTGAAGTCCCGCTTGCCCTGTGTTATACTCCCCTCATGTCTCGTTCTCCTCGCTCCAGTGCCGCCGTTCCTCACTCGCATGGTCTTGCCATTGATCAGCATGACCTTGCGTCTGATTCGTATAGCGCGGACATTCTGGCTTTTGCCAGGGGTGATGCCTGGCTTATCCAGACCCTGACGCGATATTATCGGAGCCGGCTGACGCGTGAAATCAACAAGCTGCGTCATGCCGAGCGGCGGCCGATCTATTACGAGCGCGAGAAGCTACGCCGCCAGGAGTTGGCCGCCGCGCGAAGAGTAGTCCGCCGTCATTGCACGGAGAATCCGTGTCCCGCGAAGGAGCAGCTCCTCGAGGCGCGGGTGAAGGCGAAGGAATCGTGGCAAAAAGGGACTGTTCCCACTTTAATTATGAAAACGAATCTCTTTTGGTTGGCCTCGCTGACGGCGGCGATGGCTTCTGGCGAACTGAAAAACGGAACGTCTTACGGACTCGGGGAGGTTCCGGCCGAGATTGTCGTCGAGCGACGCGCGGGCGAACCGGTTCGCTTCTCGCTCGCGGCGAATCCGACGACGGGGTATCAGTGGGACGCGGAATGGAATCCGAGCGAATGCGACCTGTCGCTCGAGTACCGCGCGCCCGGGAAGACCAATCCGCCGACGTGCGGCGCAGGCGGCGAGACGGAGGTCGTCGTCACCAGCAAGATCTACACGCCCGCGCGGATCGAGCTCCGCTATCGGCGTCCGTGGGAGAAGGACGAGAAGCCGTGGAAGGCCGTGCGCCTCATCGTCTACACGGTCGGCGAGGCGAAGGATCCGTGCTATCCGCTGAATCCCGTCAACCGGCTGCTCAAGTCCGAATGCGAGAAGCGCGGCATCACGCTCGTCGACTATCACCTCCACATCCGCGGCGGCATGACGCCCGAGCTCGCTTACGTGCGGGAGACGAATTCGTTCGTCCGCTCGTCCGCGATGGAAAACCACGGACGCGAATGGGAGATCTTCGACAACGCGAAGCTCCGTGCGTTCGCCGCGCGCGCCCGGAAGGCCAATCCGAAGATGCCGGTCGGCATCCAGGTGAACGACCGCGACTGGTTCGAGCAGATTGACGCCGAGACGCGCGCGCAGTTCGACTACATCCTCGCCGATTCGATGATCATGGGCACGCTTCCCTCGGGACGCGCGAACCGGCTCTGGATGGTGCAGGAGATTCCCGATCCCGAGAAGTGGATGGAGGCCTATTTCGCGCACGTGATGCGAATCCTCGACGAACCGATTTCCATCTACGCGAACGCGACGTACATCCCGACGCCAATCGCGGGACTCTACGACCAGCTTTGGACGGAGGATCGGAAGATGGCCGTCATCCGCAAATGCGTGGAGAAGAACATCGCCATCGAAATCCAGGCCGAGTCGCCGTTCCCGACGTTCGACTTCCTCCGGCTCGCGAAGGAGCACGGCGCGAAGTTCTCGTTCGGAACGAACAACTTCGATCCGGGACCGAAGGACCTCACCCGCTGGCTCGACGTGATCCAGTCCCTGAACCTCGGCCCCGAAGACCTCTGGACCGGGAAGTCCGTCTCGATTGCATCTGCGTATTTCTGCGAGAAGACCGGGCTCTACATGAATGCGCGTCCCGAGCAGGGCGAGCCGGCAGCGTCCTTCGTCAACGGCTTCATGCCGTGGACGCCCGAGAAGGGCTATGGCGCCGGGATGGAGGATTCGGCGATCCTGAACGGCATCGCGCTGATCGGCCTGACGGCGCGGGGCGATCTCGGGGCGAAGCTGCCGGGCGCGTCCGTTGCGCAGGGCCTCCTCAATCTCGCGACCGTGCACGGCGTGAAGGGATTCGTCGCGCGCGGGATCTGTCCCGAGGACGGCAAGTCCGTCTGCACGCTGACGTCGCGCGATCAGATCACGCATTTCGTCCACGGCCTGTGGCGCTATGCGAAGTGGTCGCGGGCGAAAGACGACGTCAAGGCGAAGATCGGTCCGGCGTTCGCCGACCTGGCGGACCGGATGCTGGCGAACGTCACGCCGGAGAACGACTATAATGCGCTGATGGCGGACGGACAGAAGGATCCGAAGGGAATCCTCAAGATGTGGGAGGTCCGTCCGCACGAAGCCGCGCGCCTGCCGATGATCTACCTGGCGGCTGCCGAGATGACGGGGAAGGCGAAATACCGTGCGGCGTACGAGAAGTACATCGACGCCGCCCTCGCGGAATCGCTGAAGCTCGGTTCGCTTTCCGAGGCGGAGCTTCAGGCGACGATGCCGGGCTACGCCTTCCTGCAGATGGCCTGCTCGCTCGACCTCCTTTACGGACTCGAGCCGCGGGAGGACCGTCGCGAGAGGATCAAGACGATCGGCGATACGCTGGTCGCGCGGGCGAAGCGCCGTTTTGAGGAAGAAAAGGGCGCGGACGGACCCTGGCTCTCGGCGTCCGGCGATCTGGCGCTCGCGCTGCTGATCGCGCCCGCGCATCGGCAGATGCTGTTCCTGCCGGACCTCTTCTACGACTGCCTGCACGGAAGAAACGGACAGCCGGACCTCAAGACAACCGGTCCCGCCCGACAGCTCTCCTTCGACGCCGCGAACGCCCTGCTTCCAGAAGTCGAATGGTGAAAACCGGCGTAGGGGAGGCTCCCCCGCCTCCCAAGGATGAGAATACGCTCCTCCTCCACAACAAGGGCTCCCGAACAGTCCGCCGCGCGGAATAATTCTGACACAGAAATCGCAGAATCGCGGGTGAAGCCGAATCGCCCTGACGGGCGATTGATGTCGGCGCGAGTGCCTGCGGACTCG
>CAMEZU010000285.1 GCA_945947925.1 uncultured Verrucomicrobiota bacterium | reverse complement strand
AACCCCCTCTCGCTCTACCGTCGGCGGTTTTCGCTTCCTCACGGATGGGAAGGCCGGCGCGTGGTGCTGCGCTTCGACGGCGTGGCGAGCAATGCGCGGGTGTGGCTCAACGGACACGAGGTCGGCTACAGCGAGGACTCGATGCTGCCGGCCGAGTTCGACGTGACACCCTACCTGAAGAAGTCCAACCTGCTCTGCGTCGAGGTGCAGCGGTGGTGCGACGGCAGTTACCTCGAGGACCAGGACTTCTTCCGGTTCTCGGGCATCTTCCGCGACGTGTCGCTGACGGCCTATCCGACGGAGGGCCTCGCGGATTTCACCGTCGACTCCCCCTATGACCACACGACCGGCCGGATGGACCTCACGGTGAAGCTCCGGACGTATGGCGACGTGCCGTGCTCGGTTCGCCTCGCTGACGCGCGGGGCGCGACGGTCGCCGACCTGACCGAGGAATCGGTGTCACAGGACCTGCACGTCTTCCGCGCGACCGTGGAGAACGTCCGCCCCTGGAGCGCGGAGGATCCTTACCTCTACCGCCTCGAGATGAAGGCCGGCAACGATCTCCGTCGCTGCCGCGTCGGCGCGCGCACGGTGACGATCGAGGGCAATGTGATCAAGGTCAATGGACGCGCCGTCAAGTTCAAGGGCGTCAACCGCCACGAGACGAGTCCGGCGAACGGACGCACGATTACGCGTGCCGAGATGATCAGGGATATCGAGATGATGAAGCGTGCGAACGTCAACACGGTCCGCACGAGCCATTATCCGAACCACCACCTCTGGTACGATCTCTGCGACGAGTACGGACTCTACGTCGTCGCCGAGGCGAACGTCGAGGCGCACGGACAGGATTCGCGCTACCGTAATACGGATACGATGCTCGGCTTTCTCGCCAACTGGCAGAAGGCGATCGTCGAGCGGAACGTCCGTCAGGTGAAGTTCTACCGCAACCACCCCTCGATTGTCATGTGGTCGCTCGGCAACGAGTGCGGTGCGGGCCCCAACTTCATCGCCGCCTACAACGCGGTCAAAGGGCTCGATCCGTCGCGTCCGATCCACTTCGAAAGCTTCAACGAGGCGATGGACGTCAATTCCGAGATGTACCTCCGGCTCGACAAGCTCGAGGAACGCGGACGCTTCGGCACCGAGCCGGGTGCGACCTACGTGCCGGAGCTCTTCAGCGACGCGCCCGGACGCTCCCACCAGGCCCACAAACCGTTCTTCATGTGCGAGTTCGCTCATGCGATGGGCAACGCCCTCGGCAATTTCGAGGACTACTGGAAGATCATCTACAAATACGACTGCCTCGTCGGCGGCTGCGTCTGGGACTGGATCGACCAGGCCATCTGGAAGACGACAGACCGCATTCTTCCCGACGGGACGCGTGAGCGCTTCCTCGCCTACGGCGGCGACTTCGACGCCCAGCCGAATGACGGTCCGTTCTGCTGCAACGGCATCGTCGACCCGTTGCGTCGTCCGAGCGCCAAGCTCGCGGAACTCACCCACGTCTACCGCAATCTGATCGTGCGCAATCCCGACTGGGAGAAAGGTGTCGCCACGCTCGAGAACCGGTTCGACTTCACGTCCTCGGACGCCTATGCGGCAACCTGGACCCTGATGGAGAACGGACGGCCCTGCGCGTCCGGCTCCTGGCAGCCGCCGTCGGTCGGGCCGCGCGCCTCCTCCGTCGTCGCCCTCCCGTCCGTGGACTATCCCCGCAAGTCGAACTGCGAATACGTGCTGAGGCTGAATTTCGCCCTCAAGGAACCGGTGCGCTGGGCCGAAAAGGGACATCTCGTCGCGCGCAACGAGCTCGTCTGGTCGGCCGTGAGCGGTCCGCTGCTCGGCGACTGCGCGGCGCTTCCCGTCGTCGGACTTGACGCCGTCGACTTCGGCGGCCTCGTCACCGTGCGCGGGGCTGGCTTCGAGGCCGTCTTCTCTAAGGAGACGGCGACGCTGACCAGGCTGACCTACGGACGGAAGACCGTGCTCTCCGACCGTTCCGGACTCGCCGCAGGTCCGAGGCTCCAGGTCATGCGCGCGCTCACGGACAACGACTGCTGGCTGCGCGAGCAGGGGACGCCGGAGGATGTCTACGGCAACGGGCTCACCCAGCTGTATCACCACCCCGTCCGCACGCATCTCGTGTCCGTCACCGCCGTCGAGGCCGTCGTCGAGACGTCCGTTCGCGTGACGAGCTCGAAGACGACCGGCTTTACGCACACGACGCGCTGGACCGTGTTCGCCGACGGACGCATCAAGGCCGAGCACCGCAGCGTGCCGTTCGGCAAGGCCGTGCCGCTTCCGCGCTTCGGGACGCGGCAGATGGTCGCTCCGGCGTTCGAGAACGTCACGTGGTACGGACGCGGCCCCGAGGAGAACTATCCCGACCGCTGCACGGCGACCTTCCTCGGCTGCTACGCCTCGACCGTTAAGGACCAGTACGTCGACTACGTGCGTCCGCAGGACTGCGGCGAGAAGGGCGAGGTGCGCTGGTTCGCGCTCACCGATGCGGACGGCGACGGCGTCGGCTTCGCGATGGACCGTCCGTTCTACGCCCAGGCGCTGCACTTCGCCTGGGAGGACCTCGAGTTCGCGCGTCATCGCAACGGACAGCAGCGCTTCCGCACGCCGCTGGCGCCCCGTCCCGAGACACTGCTCTCGCTTGATGTCGCCGTCACCGGCCTCGGCGGCGCGAGCTGCGGTCCGCGTCCCCAGGAAAAGGACATCGTCCGTACCCGTGAGGAATACTGGACCGTCTGGACCTATCCCGTAAAGACTTCAAACTAACAAGGACCCCCGTCATGAATCGAACCGTTCCCTTCGCGCTGTTGTGTGCTGCTACTCTGCCTGCATTGGCTGCGCATCGCCTTTATGACTTCGAATC
>CAMEZU010000284.1 GCA_945947925.1 uncultured Verrucomicrobiota bacterium | reverse complement strand
ATTAAGCCCCATCGCAGCAGCAATCTGCGAAGCGTAATATTCAGAATATGGCTCAAATCCCGTATTGGCGGCACCTTCCGTTCCTGATTTAAAAAGGCAAACCTTTCCATCTATTCTCCGCCAGCATTTTGCAAGCATTCCGTTTGTCGAAAATTCAGGCGATGAAATCCAATCGAGACGCTCAATTGACGATCCCATTCCATTAAAAGCCGTGAGCGCTATCGCATGAGAAAATTCATTGTCGTAAAGGTTGCAATCTTTCCACTTTCCCTTAAAGTCGCGATGGGTTGGCGGATTTTCCTGCCGCCTCTCAGGGGGTTATGATGCGGCGTCGGAAGGGATTTTGATGCGGCAGGAAAATCTTGCGGGCCGTTCAGTGGTTTGGAACACAGAGCGCCCTTCGGGCGGCGAAGGAGAGGGTGACGGGAGAGGTGCTGGCGTTCGCGGTTCCGCCGTGGGGCGCGCCTGGGGCTGAAGTGGCGCGGAGTGTCCGACACCTCGCGCCAGGATTGGCAAGGGAACGCTCTTCAGCGAGTATGCACGCCTCTCAGAACGCAGAATATCAGAAGACCGCGCTAGCGGTGTTGACCGACCGAGTACGGGATGTGCGCAATCAAAATATGATATAATACACGGCCATGCGCATCGTTTTCATGGGATCTTCCGCTGCTTCTGCAACCTGCCTCCGCGCGATTCTTCGCGAGCCGGAGCTTGAAGTCGTCGGCGTCGTCACCCAGCCGGACCGTCCGGCCGGGCGTGGCAAGACGCTGACGCCGTGCCCCTGCAAGGCCTTCGCGATGGAGCACGGCATTACCGCCGTCATCACCCCTGAGAACGTGAACGCCGACGACGCGATGGCGCAGATCCGCGCCTGGTCGCCCGATGTCATCGTCGTCGTCGCCTTCGGCCAGTTCCTCAAGGCGCCGCTTCTCGACCTGCCGCTCTTCGGCTGCGTCAACTGCCACTTCTCGCTCCTGCCCAAGTATCGCGGCGCGTCCCCGGTCGTCGCGGCCCTCGCCGCAGGCGACCGCATGACCGGCGTCAGTGTCATCCGCATGGGCCTCGGCATGGACGACGGTCCGATCCTCCTCCAGAGCTACGAGCCCATCTACTCCGACGTCACCGGCGGCGAGCTGATGGACGGCCTCGCCGTCACCGGCGGCGTCACGCTCGCCAAGGCCCTCAAGCTTCTGAACCGCAACGCCCTGCCGCCGCCCGTGCTGCAGAACAACGAGGACGCCACCTTCGCGCACAAGCTGAAGAAGACGGACGGCCTCATCGCCTGGTCCGATCCCGTGCTCGTCATCGAGCGCAAGATCCGCGCCTACTCGCCGTGGCCGGGCTGCTACACCTTCCTGCCCGAACGCTTCCGCAAGAAAGGCAATTCGGGACGTGTCGTCATCACGAAGACCGAGATCGTCAACAAGATGGAGCCCTCGTGGAAGGACGCCGCGCCCGGCACCGTGCTCAAGGTCGTCACCTCCCGCCTAAAGGACGCTCCCTGGCGCGGCACCGGGCCGATTGTCAAGTGCGGCGAAACGGCCCTGATGCTGACCGAGCTGAAGCCCGAGGGCAGCTCCCTCATGGACGGAGGCGCCTTCCTCCGCGGCCGCCCCCTCGTCGAGGGCGACCTACTGCTGATGCAATAACGCCCGGGCCCTTTGATTGCCCTTCCGCGCCGCAAGGCGCAGCCAGATCAGCGCCTGGTCCTGGTCCGCTTCGACGCCCCTTCCGTCCAGATAGCATTCGCCGACCAGCGTCTGCGACGGCGCATGGCCCTTCTCCGCCGCCAGCTTCGCCCAGATGAAGCCCTTGTGCGCGTCCCGCGGCACGCCCTTCCCGTTCATATGGCAGAACGCCAGGTTGTTCATCGCGCTCGGATGCTCCTGCTCCGCCGCCGCCGTGAACCACCTCACCGCCTCCGCCTCGTTCGTGGCGCATCCAAGTCCCCTCAGAAGGCACAGTCCGAGCGAATCCTGGGCCCCCGGATGACCGGTCTCCGCCGCCAGCCGGTAAAGCCGAACCGACTCCTCGAGGTTCGTCGCGCATCCGCGGCCATGAAACAGGTTCTCGGCGCGAAGGACGAGGTCGTCGGAGGTCTCAAGTAGGCCGGGTCGACTCGACCCGGTGGTGGTGGGGCAATCGCCGGTCACCGTTCCCCCACCGGCAACCTCGGGTCGAGGTTGCGTACTCAACTGTCCGAGTAGGCCGGGTCGACTCGCCCCGGCGGTGATAGGCTCAAAGAATGCACCGGCAAGCCCCATCAGGACGAGTACCGACGCGGCCGACAGGCACCAGGCGAGAGAGAGCTTTCGCCCCCGGACGGCGGCGGCGAAGGCGGCGGCCGTCGGATAGCGCTCGTCGGGATCCTCGTGCGTCGCCTTTCGGACGACGCCCCGCAGCCGGCGCGTGAGATGCTTCCCGCCCGCCGCGCGCAGGATCTTGCCGAGAGCGAAGACGTCCGCGCGGACCGTCGACTCGCCCCGCAGCAGCTGCTCGGGCGCGGCATAGCCCATCGTCCCGACGCCGTCGTTCCCCGTTTCGCCGATTTTGCGGACAAGGCCGAGGTCGATGAGCACCGGCTCGCCCGTGCGGCGGCGGAGGATGTTCGCCGGCTTGAGGTCGCGGTGGACGTAGCCCGCCGCATGAAGGTCGCCGACCGACCGCGCGAGCGCGTCGGCAAACGGCACGACCTCCGTCCTGTCGAGCGGCAGGAAAAGCGGCTGAAGGTATTCCATCACGTAGTAGGGACGTCCGTCGAGTTCGCCGCTGCCGAAGAAACGCGGCAGGGACGGACAGGAGAGCGAACGGAGGACGTCCATCTCCCGCAGGAAGCGCGCCGTGAGTCCGTGCGACTCGTCCGCCAGCAGCTTCAGCGCCCCTTCCCCGCCGAAGC
>CAMEZU010000283.1 GCA_945947925.1 uncultured Verrucomicrobiota bacterium | reverse complement strand
CGGCATTGCCGCGCTTCGGGCGTTAAGTGCGAGGGCTCGCGAAAGCGAGAGCACCGCATAAGCAAGAGGAGTGGTCTTCAATTTTTCTCCTTCCACATCGTCTGGAACTTGAGAGTGCGCTTCTTCATGCTGTCATTGAAGACATCCAGCTCAACGCAAGCAACGGTTCCGTCCGGATACTTCTTCCTGAAGACGACGGACTCCTGGTTCTTCCCGTCGGCGATTCCCTTGCCAGGCAAGATGCTGTCATAGTCAGCTAGCACCTCGGGGATCCTCTTGAGATCGTCCTTCGTGATCGCGATTTGACCGCGCTTGGCCTCGCGCTCGGCATTTCCGTGATGATTGAGTGAGTGCTGCAGCTGTTCCGTGTTGACGGTAGCCACGGACGAGTCGACATTCATCTTCGGATTTGCGGCCTTGATATCGTCGATTGTCTTCTGCTCTAACTCGCCAAGGCTCTCTGTGCGGTCCTTCCAGCCCTTCGACTTCCCGTCCGGCCCCTTGATGTCGAGGTCCGCGACAAGGCCGTCGACGGTCTTTTGGTTCGCAGCCAGCCGTTCGCAATGTGTGCACGTTCCTTCCTTCGTCATCTGACGGTGGCACTTCGGGCATGGATTGGTGATTGCGTTCGACTGCTTTTCTGCTGTCACACCAAACTCCTTCGCCATCGCCTCGGCGATCACGGCGGCGGTCGCCGGGTCGTCGGGCAGCAAGGACGGGAGACGGGAGACGAGAGACGCGGCGGATTCCTTGACGTCAGCTCCGCTTTCAAGGGCATTCAACAGTTCTTGAACGGCCTTGCCCGCGGGGCTCATGTCCTTTGCGAAGGCGGCGAGAATAGGCGAAGGGCTAAGGACATCAGTGGAATCGGTCCTTTGTTTGCCTTCGACCTTCGTCTTCTCCGTGGCCTTGTTCAAGAACGGCTGGCCGAAGCCAGGCTGCGGCGCTGGCGTCTCGTCCTTGACGAGCTTGAAGCCGACGGCCTCCTCGAGCTCGGCCTGGTCGACGGTGTAGCCCGCCGTCTTGAGCTTGCCGGCGAGGTCTGCGATTTCGTCGGCGGTAGGCTTCGTCTCGTTGGAGAGTTCGAACCGCGCGGCCATCGGACGCCCGGGGAACTCCAGCTCGAGGTAGCGGCGGAAGAGCGAGCGGTTGAGCGCCTCGTCGATCTTCACGCCGTCACGCGCCACGATCTCGCGCCAGACCTCCATCTGCGCTCCGCCCGCGAGGGAGCCTGTGTCGGCCTGCGCGAGCGAGGTGAGCGTGCCGCCGGTCGCCAGCAACAAGATGTACTTGTCCTGGTGCTCGATGAACGGCGTGAACGGATCGGCCCCGCGCGCCTCCGCCGCGAAGTCGATGTGCGAGCCGTTCGGACGGATCGTGTTCTGTCCGTTGTGCGCGGCGTCGCCCGCCTCCTGGTAGAGGGGCTTGTCCTTGTCGGTCGCCCCTGCCGCCATCTCGAAATGCACCGGCGGTATCGCGTACCGCTCGATGAAGCGGCCCCAGTCGCGGTCGCCGAGCGCGTGGCGGATGTAGATGATGATGGCCGGATAGTCGATCGCGCGCTTCCGGACGAGCGAGACGAGCCGCGCGTCCGGTCCGATCGGCTCGAGTCCGCCGGTCGTCTCGTGGCACGCCGGGTTCCAGAGCCACTGTCCCTCGTCGTTCCTGAGGAAGTTCCAGCTGTCCAGCAGGTTGACGTGCTGCACCTTGTTTCCGTCCCAGATCGGCTGCACGTGTGAGAAGCCGCGGAAGAACGCGAGATCCATGTGCTCGAGCACTTCGCTGAAGTTCTCGATGCCGCTGACGAAACGGTCCAGCGCGTCGCGCTGCTCGTTCGCAAGCGTCTCGTCTTCCGACGACGAGGCGACGAAGCGGTAGTCGAGACCGGCGAGCGCCGACTGCCGGCGCTCGACGCACGTCATCAGCACGGGGTCGGTCGCCTCGATCTCGTTGTAGGCGTACTGGAGCCGCGGCGATCCCCACACGCGGGCCGAGTCGAACATCGACGTCGCCCGGGAGATCGACAGCCCCCTGAGCGGATTCGTCCGCTCAAGCCACATCTTGTTCAGTCTCCGCAGCTCTTCCATCAGATGGTCCTTTCGTCATAGTTGCCCGCGCCGCCGGCTGAGAACGGCGACAGTGCGCCCTTGCCAAACCCTGCCGCGCGCTTGCAGAGCGCCGCGGCGCAGCAGCCGTCGGCGTGACCGGCGGACGTGCGCGGCGACCAGAACACGAAGGTCTTGCCGCGCAGGATCATCTGCAGCATGTGGAAGTCCTGGCGGATCCAGTCGGCATGCGGGATGATGAACGTCACGACTTTGCCGAAGCACAGGCGGAACTTCGTGAAGAGGTCCGTCTTCGACTCCTCGCCGAAGGTGAAGAGCTCGATCTTGCCGGTGAGGAACTTCTTCGGATCCGGATCGTACTCGCCCCAGCCCGTGAAGCTCTCGCCGGGGATGCCGTTCGCCGCGATGTCGCCGAAGCCGCGGCCGGGGCCCGTGTAGTCTACGCACACGCGCACGCACTTGTCGATGCGGCTCCTGACCGCTGCGAGCTGTCCGCCGGTGTCCGTGTCGCGGATCACGAGGACGTCGCGCGTCACGAGCTTCTCGCCGACCTTCTTCGCGTACCAGAAGACGGACGGGTCGTCGATGCCGCCGAAGTCGAAGCCGCCGTAGAACTCGCCCGGCTCGTCCGGATCGAACCCGTGCTCGGTCGCCTCGACGGACTCCGCGGCGTTCAGCATGTCCCAGCTGAAGACGGTCGCGGACGTGTCGAGGAACTCGCACTCGAACTCCTGCGGCCACGCCTCCGGGCAGTCGAACGCCTCGCGGCACTCCTCGACGTATTCCTCGGCGGTCTTCGGACGCTCCTCGCCGGTCTTCTCGTCGATGACG
>CAMEZU010000282.1 GCA_945947925.1 uncultured Verrucomicrobiota bacterium | reverse complement strand
GCCGTCACGCTCTCGGTCTTCTTCATCAACACGCTCGGCTACTCGGGGACCCTGATTGCCCAACGCCACGGTTCCGGCGACGAATGCGGCGCCAACCGGCTTTTCGCGGGTGCCCTACTGCTGACCGTTCTCTCGATTCCGCTCTTCTTCCTCGCCGCACCGCTCGGGCTCACGATTCTCGGCATCTTCAACACCGAACCCGCCGTCCTCGCCGCCGAATCGGCCTACTTCAAGGTGCTGCTCGTCAACGGCTTTTTCACCGCGCTCGCCGCCGTCTTGGGCGGATACTTCACGGGACGCGGCCAGACGCGCCTCGTAGGCGGCGTCACCATCTTCGGCTTTCTCCTCAACATGGCCCTTGCCCCGATCTTCATCAACGGTCTCTGGGGCATCCCGACCGAGGGCGTGATCGGAGCCGGTTGGTCGGCAACCATCGCCCACATCGTCCCCTGCGCGATTCTTGCCGTCTCCATCTACACGAATTCGGCCCGTCGTTTCAATCTCCACGCTCTCCACCTCTGCACGGCCATTCCTTCCATTCTCCGTCTCGGCCTTCCCAACGGACTCCGCTCGGTGATCGAGATCGGCGGCTTCTTCCTCTTCACCGCCTTCCTCGCCGAGTGCGCCCCCGCCGCCGTCGCGGCCTCCACCCTGCTCTTCGCAATCAACAACCTACCCTACAATGCCGTCCAGGGACTCGCCCAGGCAGTCGAGATTCTCATCGGACACACCCCCGACCGCACCCGACAACGCGGCACGATCTTCTGGGGAATCATCCTCGCCATCGGCATCGCGCTCCTCTACGTCATGGTGCTGTGGATGACCTCGGTCTTCGCCCCGAGCTGGTTCTTACCGACGGCACCGAACTTCTCGACAGCCGAATTCACCAACGCCCTTCACGCGCTGGTCGCCGTCATCGCCGCCAAGGCCGTCTTCGAATTCCTGACTCTGATTCTGCAGGCCGTCCTCCGCGGACGCGGCGAGACATCCGCCGTCTGTCGGATCCAGGCCGTCGTTTCCTTCGGCGTGTGGATTCCGGCCTATGTGCTCGTGCGTCTCTTCCACCCGAACATGACCGCCTATTGGCTAACCATGTTCCTCTCGGGACTCGTCTCCGTCGCTCTGCTCACGCGCACGCTTCGCCGTTAGTTCGTTGCGGCGATGCGTTTGAGGCGGCGCACGACAACGGAACCGTCCTGCGCACGGAGCACGATCACGTTCTCCCCATCGGCCAGCGGCACGTCCGTCCAACGAACAACCTTCACTTCGTCCGGCACCTGTCTGCCGACAACCCGGTCGTTGACGATCAGCGTCACGGGACCGCAGCTGCTGAAGCCGACGACCGTGCAGGTGTCGTTCGTCGTCTCCGTCTCACGTTGCGAACAGACATGCAGCACCGGCAACGCGGACCAGTTGGCCTCGTAGAAGGAGAAGACGTCCTTTTTCGTCTGGCGGTCGCGCGTGACGAGTCCCTTGTCATTGACGCCGTTCTTGCCGCCTTCGCGCCGCGCATCCGCCGCAAAGTCGAACATCGCCCAGATGAACGTGCCCCAGAGTCGCGGCTCAGCGACGATCTCGCGATAGTCCGCCGCGTGCAGCTTCACCTGCGTCTCCTCGGGATGCAGCGGACCGCCCGGATCGAGCCGTCCCGACGGTAGCGGATCGAGGTGTTCGAACGGATTTCCCCCCGCCCCGTATTCGGCGATGCCCAGGATCGCGCGTCCCGACGCGGCGAACCACCCATCCAGGTCCTCGCGCATCGTCGTGTCACCGTACCAACCCGGATAGGCGTTGAATGCCAACTGATCGGGCAGGGCGTTCAGCTGCCGGCGCGGCTGCCGGTCGGAGGCCGCGACCGTCGGACGTGACGGATCCATCGCGCGGATCTGATTGCGGCACTCGGCGAGGATCGCCTCCATCCACCCCTCCTCATTTCGGTCCGGCGGCACGCTGTTGTAGATTTCATTGAAAAGCGACCACGCGAAGATGCAGGGATGGTTGCGGTGCTGCGCAACCATCTCACGCGACTGCTGCAGGAGATTTTCCTTGAACGCGGCGGACTTCGACAGCCAGTTGATCGCCGGTTCTTCGCACCAGACGAGAAGGCCCAGGTTGTCGCAAAGATCCATCACGCGCGAACTCTGCGGATAGTGCGCGAGCCTCACGGCATCCGCCCCGAGTTCCTTGATGAGCTGAAAGTCACGCACATCCTCCTCGGGCGTCGCCGCCCAACCATGCGCGCCGACGTCCTGATGACGATTCACGCCACGGAGCTTGCGACGGACGCCGTTCAGGTAGAATCCGTCCGCACGAAACTCGACCGTGCGGAACCCGACGTGCAGATTGACTGCATCCCCGCTCGGAATCTCCACGCGAATCGGATAAAGAACCGGTTCTTCCGGACTCCACAATCGGCAATCTCTAAACACGAATTTCTGTCTCAGAACAGAAACCGACCTCCGCCCATCACCTTCACCCCAAACCCTCACCGTCGCCACCACCGTACCGTTCGTATTCACGTCCAGCACGACGCCGTCCGTCCCGTCGGTGACGGGGTCGATGCAGACCTCCGGCGTCTCGATCCACGTGACATCGCGGTAGATGCCGCCCATCAGCGTGTAGTCGGCGCTGAGCGGTGCGAGCTCGGGATTGTACCGATTGTCGGCGACAACCTCCATCGTGTTGCCGGACGGCTTCAGGAAGTCCGTCGCCTCGACGGTGAACGCCGTGAACGCGCCCGCATGCGTTCCCGCGAGCCGTCCGTTGATCTTCACCGTCGCCTCTCGCGAGATGGCCCCGAACCGCACGAACTGACGACGTCCCGGCGTCGGATCGGGCAACGCCCTCGTATACACGGCCGCCTTGCGCACGTACGTGTCGGGCGAGATGGACATCCCGTAGCGGTCATACGCATTCGTGCCGACGCTCGTCGCCGGCTCGCCGTCCGCACCGGCA
>CAMEZU010000281.1 GCA_945947925.1 uncultured Verrucomicrobiota bacterium | reverse complement strand
GGAATGACGAGACGGTCTTCGACGTGGAGTTCGTCGATTACGAAATCCGCGACAACTACTGTCAGCTTCAGATCCAAGTCGGTCGTTTCGTTGACCAGTACGATTCGATCACCATTGACTGGGGCGACGGAACAATCGACCATCAGACCACCTATCTCGCGTGGCACAACTACACGGCGGTCGGGAGGTACACGATCCGCATCGGGAGGGAGTGCCGGTGGTTCCGCGTGTGGGACTGCTACACCGTGACGAAGGAGGGACGGCCTCTCGTCTCGCGTCCGCAGATGTGGCTGCACCACTGGAGCGACTGGCTCGAATCGGCGGAGGGCAGCTTCTGCGGCTGGAGCGACCCGTCGCACGGCGGCCTCAAGGGGACGCTCCCTCCGTGGGGGCGGTCGATCACCACGACGTACTGCTGCTTCGAGTATTGCCGCGACCTCGTGGGGACGTTCCCCGAGTGGACGGACGCGATCACGGACGCCTGCGGCACGTACCAGCACGTGAAGCTTACGGGGTCAATCCCGAAGTGGGGTAAGAACATCGTCCGCTGCGGCTTCTGCTACAACGACTGCCAGGCCGTGACGGGACGATTCCCGCCGTGGCCGAGGAACTGCGTGGAGTTCAACTCCTGCTACAACGGCTGCACGGGGCTTCATGGCGAGATCCCGCCGTGGCCCGAATGCGGCGAGGAGCTCGACAGCGTGTACAAGGGCTGCACGGGCGCGGTCGGGATCATCCCGAAGTGGCCGGAGAACGTGAAGATGGTGAGCGGGTGCTACTGGGACTGCCCGAACCTCACGGGCGCGTGGACGGACGATCCCGCGCTCCTTATGCCAGAGGAGAAGGTCCGGTATTCGCCGGACTCGGAATTCTACCGCTGCTACGACGTGGTGACGGGATGTTCGGATGCGGTGAGGTCGCTCTTCTGGGACCAGCCGTGGGGCGGGACGATCCCGCGCCCGACGCCCGCGCCGAGCGGACCCTGACTGAAAGGAGAAGACGATGAGAATCAACTGCTACGGTGAGGAGACGGAAGGCCTCACATACGACAAGAACCTTCCGCGCCAGCCGCTTGAGACGAAGGACTCGGGCGGGGCGACGTACTTGCGGTTCGGCGAGGGCGCCCCCTGTCCGATCCACCGCCTCGCGGTGGGCGGGGACGGAATCGTCCGGCGCGAGTGGGCGTGGGGAGGGTGGGACGAGGCGGAGGGTCTCGACTACGTTCCGGCGACTGAAACGATGGAGGTGGAGGCGTGAAGGTGATCGTGTTCGACCAATGGGACAAGCTGGTTGCGAAGTTCAAGGGCATCGCCACGGCGGCGATGAACGAGAGGACGCAGTACGACATCGTTCGCGTAGAGCCGAAGGGCGGGCGCGTCCAGCTCGCCGACCGCTCGATGAACAACCTCGCCGTTTCCGGCGGGGCGACAGCAATCGTCATGCCGGACATCGAGCCTGGCAAGGCGCGTGACTTCATGCTGCGCGTCGAGGCGACGGGCGAGAACACGCTGAAGTTCGAAGGCGCGGAGGCGTTCGAGGGCGAGGCGGACGCGCTCGGTCCGCCCGCCGACGGCGAGACGTGCGTGTACTTCTTCACGGAGACGGCGGCGGACGTGCTGCTCGTCGCGAGGAAGGTCGTGACAAGGATTGAAACGGAAGGAGAGGGCTGATGCAGATTGACTGCTACGGATTTGAGGCGACGAGCCAGTTCTTCAAGCGGAAGGAGCTGGACGCGCACCTCATGAAGCGCGTGGAGGGCATCCTGTACGTCTGCTTCTGCGGCGACGCGATGCGCCCCATACACAGACTCGACAAGGATGCGGACGGAAGCGTCCGCCTCATGTGGGCCTACGGACGGTGGGAGGATGCGGAGAGCCTGCATTACATCCCGATCAACGAGACGATGGAGATTCCCAACAAGGAGATAACCTAAATGGACGTTCTGTACATTCCGCAGCTGGACGAGGGCGACGCGGGCGAGAGCCCGACCGCCGGACGCTATCGGCTCCTGAAGCGCGTACCCGAGGAGGGGTGCGTCGCGCTGACCGACCGCGCCGTGACGCGGATCGAGGTGGCGGCGACCGATCCGCTGAAGCTCACCGTGCCGCCTCTCGTCAAGGGCGCGATGCGGGACTTCTTCGTGCGGCTCGTTATCACCGCCGACGAAATCCCGGAGGTGACGTTCGCCGCCCCGACTGGCGAGACGATCTCCTTCGAGGACGTCGACGAGGACGTGTTCAAGTGCGAGATCGGCGTGAACGTCTTTGCGTTCACGGAGACCGACCAGGGCATCTTCATCGTGAACCGCAAGCGGATCGACATCGACCAGGAGGTCGAGTTTGATCCCTGCGGCGGCGACCTCGACAAGACGAAGTACACCTTCAAGCTCGGTGCGACCTACGGGACGCTCCCCCGCCCCACGATGGCCGGAATGGTGTTTCAGGGCTGGTTCACCGAGGCCGAGGGCGGCGTGAAGGTCGAGGCGAGCGACCGCTGCAAGACCGGCGTGACGAAGCTCTACGCCCAGTGGGAGGTCTATGTCGATCCGTTCGTGGACGCGATCTGCCCGGCGAAGAACCTCACGTTCTTCTCCGAGGACGTGATCCCGTGGTTCGTCGATACGGGCACCTACGCCAGTTCGCCGGGTTCTGCTCGTTCGGGCCGCATCTCGGACAGCGGGCGCACCTCGCTCACGACGACGGTGCAAGGGAAGGGTACGCTCTCCTTCAAGTGGCGGACGTCGAGCGAGTCGAACTACGACAAGCTCCACTTCATCGCGGACGGAACGGAGGTCACGAACATCAGCGGCGAACGCAGCTGGACGACCTACACGCGCACGTTCGCGACCGATGGCACCCACACCGTCGAGTGGAAGTACGACAAGGACGGCAGCGTTTCCGAGGGCAGCGACTGCGGCTGGATTGACGATGTTGTCTGGGCTCCGGCGGAGGGCTAATCC
>CAMEZU010000280.1 GCA_945947925.1 uncultured Verrucomicrobiota bacterium | reverse complement strand
GTGGACCGCTGCCGCGCGCGCGGTGTGCAGGTCATGGTCGAGGGACCGGGCCACGTGCCGTTCAACCAGATCCAGATGAACATGGAGCGTCAGCAGGAAGTCTGCAAGAAGGCGCCGTTCTACGTGCTCGGTCCCGTCACCACGGATATCGCGCCCGGCTACGACCACATCGTCTCCGCGATCGGCGCCACTGCGGCCGCGACTTACGGCGCGTCCCTCCTCTGCTACGTGACGCCCGCCGAGCACCTCGGACTCCCCGACGGCGAGGAGGTCCACCAGGGCTGCATCGCCTACAAGATCGCCGCCCATGCGGGCGACGTCGCCCGCGGCTTGCCGCATGCCCGCGACATCGACGACAGGATGTCCGCCGCCCGCCGCGACTTCGACTGGGAGAAGCAGTTCGCCTGCGCGCTCGATCCGAAGCGCGCGAAGGAGCGCTGGCTCAAGACCCGCGCCTTCACCGACGAGGCGCACTCCGACGACCATTGCTCGATGTGCGGCAAGCAGTTTTGCGCCGTCCGCACCTCCCGACGCATCCGCGAACTCGCGGAAAAGCGCGGCGCGCTGTAAGATATCCGGAGGGGAGGCGTGACGCCTCCCCTCCGTTTTTGCCGCACTTTGTCCCAGCCTGGTTCTTCCTGTCCGCTCGTTCGGGACAGGTTGGCCCAGTTTCTTTCTCCTGGCCCGCCGTAAGGGGTTGGCACGCCTGTTGCTCTATGAGGTGTGTTGATTTTAAAGAGAAAGGAAATCAAGATGATGAATACGTTGATGACAATTGATCCGTGGCGCTTCCTGGACGAGGTCTTCGAAGCCGCCACGCCGGCGTTCGAGACCGTGCGTGCCCGCGCTGCGGGACGCTTCCCGCCCCTGAACGTCTATCAGGACGACAATGCCGTGGCGCTCGAGCTGCAGCTGCCCGGCAAGACGGCGAAGGACGTGGACCTCACGCTGGAGCCGCAGGCCGTGGTGATCGCCGACAAGCCGGCCGAGCCCGCCGAAGGCGACGCAAAGGCCGAGCCGAAGCGCCCCGCTTGGAGCCGCCGCATCGAGCTGCCGTTCCGTGTGAACGCCGAGAAGGCGAACGCAAAGTTCACGAACGGCATCCTCCACATCGAGTTGCCGCGAGCCGAAAACACCGGCGTCCGCCGTATCGCTATCGCCGGGTGAAGGGAGTAGGTGTAGGTGTAGGGATTAGGAAAGGAGATTTTGAAATGAATACGAACAGTGAAGAGAAGTTTGTGGTTCCGGCGGCGACGCTCACGGAGCAGCCGGAGGGGTATGAGCTCAAGGTCTATGTGCCGGGCATCGCGAAGGAGGATGCCGAGCTCCATATGGAAGGTCACACGCTGACGCTCAAGACGCACGCGAAGCACCAGAATCCCGCCGGCTTCAAGCTGGTCGCCTCGGAATACGCGTATGCGAACTACGCGATGAGCGCGGACCTGCCGGAAATGGCCGATGCGCAGACGCTGACGGCAAAGCTGGCGGACGGCATTCTGCTCGTGAACGTGAGCAAGCGCAAGGAAACGCAGGCGCGCCGCATTACGATCGGCTGACGCGGCCTGTGAAGGGCAGAGCTGCCGAGCTGGCGGCGAAGACCGGTTTGTGGTAGAATACGCGTCCTATGGAAAAACATGAATATGTGAAACCCAGCGGACTTGCGTTGATCCCGTTCCTGGTCTTCGCCGTCTTCTATGTGGGCCTTTCCCTTTATGCGGGGCGCTGCGGGTTCGAGATGCCGTGGTACAAGGTCCCGATGCCGATCGCGTTTCTCGTTGCGTCGGCGACGGCCTTCCTGTTCGGACGGCGTCCGCTCGCGGAGAAGGTCGATGCCTATGCGCGCGGGATGGGCGAGACGAACATCATGATTATGTGTCTCGTCTTCATCCTGGCTGGCGGCTTCGCGACGGTCGCGAAGGGATCGGGTGCGGTGGATGCGGCGGTGGCGATCGCCCAGGCGGTTATTCCGGCGAAGCTGATGGTCGCCGGACTCTTCCTCGTGTCTTGCCTCATCTCGACGGCGATCGGCACCTCGTGCGGAACGATTGCGGCGGTGACGCCGATTGCGCTCGGGTTCGCGGGGCCGCTCGGACTGCAGCCCGTGCTGCTGATGGGCGCGGTAATCGGCGGCGCGATGTTCGGCGACAACCTGTCGATGATTTCCGACACGACGATTGCGGCGACGCGTACGCAGAACGTCGGCATGCGCGACAAGTTCTTTGCCAATGCGGCGATCGCCATCCCGGCCGCCGCCGCCGCGCTGGTCGTCTACGCGCTGAACGGATCGGGTGTCGCGGAGGTTTCCGCCCCCGCGGTCGGCTGGCGCGAGGCCGTGCTCGTCGTTCCCTACCTCTACGTGCTGGTCGCGGCTCTCGCGGGCATCAACGTGATGGCGGTTCTCTTCTCGGGAACGCTCCTCTCGGCGGTCGTCGGCGGACTGCTCGGCAGGCTTGATTTCTTCGGGGCGCTTGACCTGGTGGGGAAGGGGACGCTGGGCATGAGCGAGACGCTGATTGTCGCGCTTCTCGCGGGCGGACTCTTTCGCCTCGTGCAGGAGAACGGCGGCGTCGCCTGGCTCGTCGAGCGGATCTCCGCGCTGGTTAGGGGACCGCGTACGTGCGAGGCGGGCGTGGCGCTGCTGGTGGGTGCGGTCAATTGCTTCACGGCGAACAACACGGTCGCCATCGTCATCGCGGGTCCGATCGCGAAGGAGTGCTCGGACCGCTTCCATGCCGTGCCGGTGCGCATCGCGTCCGTCCTCGACACCGTGAGCTGCATCGTGCAGGGACTCATTCCCTATGGCGCGCAGATCCTCATCGCCATCGGCGTCGCGAAGGGACTTGACGTCAGCGTTGAGTCGTTCGCCCTCCTGACGCATCTCTACTACCAGCCGATCCTGGCGCTCATGGTCGTCCTCTCCGTCCTTCTCAAGCGCAGGCCTGCGCATCAATTATGATAT
>CAMEZU010000279.1 GCA_945947925.1 uncultured Verrucomicrobiota bacterium | reverse complement strand
CCCATCTGCTTGACGGCGGTCTCTTCGAAGCGCTTCGGCCAGGTGGCCGGGAGCTTGCCGGACGGGTTCACGTCGCCGAAGAGCGTGCGGGCGAGCGGACGGCCCGCCTCCTGGCCGAGGTACGGCATGTGGACGAGCGTCGCGCACGCGTCGGCCCAAGGCAGTTCGGAGAACGCGCCGGAGCGGTTGATGACGACGACCTTCGGGAGATTCCAGGAGAGGATCTCGGCAATCGCCTCGTCGTGTCCGGGCGGAAGCTTCATGTCAGGACGGTCGCCGCCCTCGGTCTCCTTCGCGCGGCCATAACCCATCGTGGTGCCGGTGAAGACGATGACGGCGTCCGCAGCCTTGCAGGCGTCCCTGAGCGGCTTCTTCTGGGCCTGGAGCTGCGAGGGAAGCGTCCAGCCGAACTCGATCCTGTCGCCGACGAGGTCGCTGCCCGCGATGTCGAGCTTGAGCTCGTAGACCTTGTCCTTCTCAAGCGCCACGGTCGCCGCCAGTCGGCCCTTGCCGTCGGCCGTCGCCGCGCGAACGCCGTCAACGTAGAGCGACATGCCGGTGGACTTGACGCCCTTGGCGCCGAAGCGGAACCAGCCCGTCTCCGGCGCACGGACCTTGGCGACATAGCGCGTCGCGCGGCCCTTCACGCCCGTCGGGTAGTCGACATAGTTCTCGAGCTTCTGGTTCGCGTCCTGCCAGTCCTTGCCCTTGGCCCAGCCGTACTGCTCCCACGCGCGGATGACGTATGCGGCGCCGCCGTTGGGCTTGAAGGTCTCGAGGAGATAGTTGTCGATCTTCGTCGTCTGCTCGGCCTTGACGGCCTCAGCGCCGAGCGGATAGAGGTTGACCTCGGCATCGGTCGGGAGATACTTCTTGAGGCCGGCGAACGGGGTGATCTCGTAGGCCGGATGCGATTCGCAGGAGCAGCCGAGGTGGGCCTGCTTGAGGTCCGCCGCAAGACCGACAACAGCGACCTTCTTCACCGTGGCCTTGTCAAGCGGAAGGACGCCCTTCTCGTTTTTGAGGAGGACGATCGCCTCTTCGCCGATCGTGCGGGCGGCATACTGATGCTTCACGGTGAGACGCTCGCCCTTGTCCTGAATTTTCTCGAAGAAGCCGGTCTTCGCCATCGCGTAGAGGAGATGGAAGACCATCTCGTCGACGGTCGCCTCGGGAACGTCGCCCTTCTTCACCGCGTCGAGAAGCGGGAACTTGCCCGTGCCGTAGTAGTCGGTGAAGTAGCGGATGCCCTTGCCGCGGTCCATCTCGATGTTGCCGCCGTTGAGCGCCGCGGGAACGGTCGAATGCTGCCCACCCCAGTCGGTGACGATCTGGCCCATGAAGCCCCAGCGGTCACGCAGGATGCCGCGCTGGAGGTAGGCGTTTTCAGAGCAGTAGACGCCGTTGAACTTGTTGTAGGCGGTCATGAGGCAGAGGGCCCCCGCCTCCTTGATCGCCGCGCGGAACGCGGGGAAGTAGATCTCGTGGAGCGTGCGCTCGTCGACGAGCGTGTCGACCGTGTTGCGCGCGACTTCCTGGTTGTTGACCGCGAAGTGCTTGACCGTGGCCGCGACGCCGTGGCTCTGGACGGCCTTGATGAGCGGCACGACCATCCGGGAGACGAGGTACGGATCCTCGCTCATGTACTCCCAGTTGCGTCCGCAGAGCGGCGTACGGTTGATGTTGACGCCCGGACCGAGCATCTGGTCCTTGTTGAGGCCGCGCATCTGCTCGCCCATCACGTGGCCGTGCAGCGCCGCGAGCTCGGTGTTCCAGGTGCAGCCGAGGGCGGAGAGCGGCGCAAGCGCGGTGCACCTGTCGTCGATGCCCTGCACGTACGGCCAGTCGGCGCGGCTGTGCTCCGGCTTCATCGCGTGGGAGCAGTCGCTCATCGCCCATTCGCGGTAGATGCCCGCCTCGGGAATGGCCTTCAGGTACATCGTGGCGCAACCGCCGAGGAGCGAAACCTTCTGCTCGAGCGAGAGCTTGCCCTTGACCTCCTCGGCCTTCGCACGCGCATACGAATCGGGCAGCGGAAGGTCAGCCGCAAAGCTCGACAGACCCATGACGGCCAAGGCCGCCACCAACATCAATGTAGAAGTCTTCATAGTCCTCACATTATACCAAATAACGCGGTTCTAGACACGACTCGGAAGGCGCCGTGCGATGAGGTCCCGTCCGTTCTCCTACATCAGCGCGTAGGTCAGAGGGTGCCGAAGATGCGGTCTCCGGCGTCTCCGAGGCCGGGGACGATGTAGAAGTGGCTGTTGAGGCGCTCGTCCTTTGCCGCCGTGAAGACGGGAACGTCGGGATGCTCCTTCTCGACCTTTGCGATGCCCTCGGGGGCGGCGATCAGGTTGAGGAAGACGATGCGGCGATAGCCGAGCTTCTTGAGCTGGGCGAACGCGTCGCAGGCGCTGCCGCCCGTCGCGAGCATCGGGTCGATGACAATCGCGAGCTCGTCGCCCTTCGCCGCCGGGACCTTCGCGTAGTACGGGACGGGCTCGGCCGTCTCCTCGTTGCGCTGCATGCCGAGGACGCCGACCTTGGCGTACGGGAGCACGTGAAGCATCGCGTCCAGCATGCCCATGCCGGCGCGGAGGATCGGAACGAGCACGATCTTGTCCTCGATCTTGACGCCCGTCGTCTTCGCGACCGGAGTCGTGACGGGGACCACGACCGTCTTGAGGTCCTTGAGGCTTTCGATCGCCAGGAACTCCGTGATCTCGTTGACGAGTTCGCGGAACTGCTTCGGTTTCGTGTTGATGTCGCGCATCAGCGTGACGCGGTGCTGTACGAGCGGATGGGTGAGGACGGTGTGCATGATAAGAAACGGTGAGTGATGAATGATGAGTGATGAGT
This sequence comes from uncultured Verrucomicrobiota bacterium, assembly GCA_945947925.1. GTDB lineage: Bacteria > Verrucomicrobiota > Kiritimatiellia > RFP12 > UBA1067 > UBA1067. Next base: position 127 of record CAMEZU010000279.1, on the reverse strand, counting down.
GATGTCGGACTCAATTCACGTTCAGACCAGATTCAGCAGATCCGAGAAGCCGGTGAGGTCAAGGACTTCCCTGACGGCGGGCTGGACGTTGGCGACCTGGAGTTCGCCGCCTTTGCCGAGCATCGTT
>CAMEZU010000278.1 GCA_945947925.1 uncultured Verrucomicrobiota bacterium | reverse complement strand
ACACGTCCGTTGAGCATGCCGATGCGGCCGGCGCCGCCGGCATCGCCCTCCTTGGAACCGTAGGCCATGGCGGCGATGGCCTTCAGCTGGTCGACAGCAGATGCGTTGCGATTCAGTTCGATGCTCATGGGTGATCTCCTTGACATTGGGATTCTCGTCCGTTCACCCCGATTACGCACCGGTCGCCAAAAGGTTACGGAAGATCTTCTGCGCGGTGCGCGTCTACCGCATCAGAACTTCACGCGGCAGCCGACGTACCACATCGTGCCGCCCATCGGGTAGCCGGGATAGTAGCAGTAGCGCTCGCCGGTGAGGTTCTCGAGCGCGACGTAGAGCTCGCCCTCGACCGGGGTGAAGCTCTCGAGCGGAATCGCAAGGCGCGTGTTGAAGACGAGCGCGTCGTAGAGGCGGCGCAGGTTCTGCGCGTCGGCCTCGGCACGGACCGAGTACGCGTACATCGAGCCGATGTATTGTCCGTCGACGGACCACTTCAGCCAGTCGCAGATCTTCCAGGTCGCCCCCGCCGACCCCGTCCAGCGCGGCAGCCGCGAGACGGGATGCGTCTCCGGAGACGTGAACGCGCCGCCCGCGAAGAACGCGAGCTCGTCGACCGGCTCCCAGTGGGCGGACACCTCCACGCCCGTCGCGCGGGCGTTGCCCGAGTTGACGTAACCGGTCGCCGTCTTGTCGATGCGGTCCTTGACGTCCGTATGGAAGACGGACGCCGTCAGGTCGATCCCTTCCGCCGGCTTCGCCTTCACGCCGCCTGCCACGTAGTCGAGCTTCTCCGCCCCGAGCGTGTGCCGCGCGAAGTCGTTCGCCACCGCACGCGTGTAGATGCCCGGATAGTGGATGCCGCGCGAGGCGGTCGTGAAGAACTCGACGGACTCCTCGTACGCGAGCTTCAGCGACGCGCACGGCGCCCACTCGTCGTCATAGGCCGAGTGGTAGTAGTAGCGGACGCCGGCCGACGGCGTCAGCCTCCAGTCGTCCGTCAGGTTGAAATCGTAGCGGACCCCGAGATAGGGCGAGACGGAGACGAAGCGTCCCTTGAAGCCAAACACCTTCCGGCCGTTGTCCGCGCGGACGTTCTTCGTGTGTCCGCCTTCGCTCGCGGCGTCCAGGGCCGCTGTGAACCAGAGGTCTTCCCACGGATTCACCTCGTACCAGTGCCGCGTGCCCCAGTTGAGCCACGTCGTATCGGCGTCGCCCGCCGGCGACTTGAGGTTGCCGTCCGTCAGGTGGTCCTTGTGCCACGCGATGTCGCCGTGCTCCAGGTAGACGATCGAGTGCCCGCGCACGTTCTCGCGGTCGGACGTGCTGAAGCGGAGCGCGTACAGGTCGGTGTCGAGATCAAAGCGGTCGCGCTTCGGACGTATCCCGTGGATCTCACCCGGATCCTCGACCTTCGATTCCGTGCGCTGGTAGATGAAGTCGACGCGCTCGTGCTCGGAGAGGTCCGCACCCGCACGGGCGAAGGCCGCATCGACCTGCGAATCGTTGTGTCCGCGTAGGCCGTTGGACCGCTTGTGCGACACGCCGCCGTAGGCGTCGGCCCAACCTTCCTTGGCGCCGGCGGAGACGGACGACAGGAACGTGCCGTAACGGCCGACCGCCAGGTCGATCTCCCCTTCCGCGCCGTCCTCGTGACGCCGACGCGTCTGCACGTTCACGCCGCCGAAGGATCCCGCCAGCTGCGCGGGATGGGGCGCCTTGGCGATGGCGAGCGACTCGGCGAAATCAACCGGCATCGAGTCCATCAGCGGATGGCCCCAGACGCCCGACTCGCGCGGCACGCCGTCCGTGTACAGCCGGATCTCCCCGCCCGGACGCGCAGTGCCCGCGCCGCGGAGGTAGACGCTGCCGCCCTGCCCCCCGCCGTAGCTGCCGATCGGCGCATAGCGCGAGATCGTCACTCCCGGCACCTGCCGGATCGCCGTCTGCACGTCCTGCGCGTTCAGGACCCCGAGCTGGGCCGGCGAAAGGAGGACGAGTTCGGATCCGTCGTCCAGGATCCACTCCTCGTGCGTGACCGGCGAGGCCACGACCTTCACGGGCGGAAGTTCGGTAACGGAATTCGTCTCCGCCGGTTCGGCGGAGACGGACAGGGCGGCCAGCAGCGAGCCGGCCCAGACAGCGCGGGGGGTTGCTTGATCCATAGGAATGAGGATTGTAGCAAACCCGAGTCCGCGCGGTCAAATCAGAAGGCGGACTGCGCCTCGCTCACGCGGCGGCTGCGTTTCTCGGCCGCATTCTTGCGGGCCTCGGCACGCAACTCCTCGAGCTCCTCCGCGGCTGTCGCGAGCATTGCCTCGTCCCAGGCGCAGACAACCGTCTCGTAGTCCCGCGAGGCATTCGCCAGACAGGCGACCGCCCAGCGTCCGCTTCCGAGGTCGAAGGCATAGCGAGGACGGCTGTAGCTGCACAGGCGCGCCCAGGTGTTGTAGCGCTTCTCCAAGGCCTCGATGAGATAGTGGCGGCGCCACCGCGCGCCCGGCTCGACCGCCTCCTTCGCGCAGGCGTAGACCTTCACCACCTTGTACGTCTTCGGCGTCACGCAAGCGTAGTAGTCGTCGAAGCCAGCGAGCGGCTTCTCGGGTGTGAAGGTCGTCCTCAGAAGCGTCGGATCCTCGACGTCCTGGACGAAGTTCGTTCCCTCCAGAACGGACCCGAACGCGAGACTGAGGAACGAGTCGTTCTTCACCTCGGTCGGCTCCGTTCCCGCCTGCGAAGCGGCCGACGAGGCGAGGCTCACCATCCCGACGTCGCCGACGGGATAGCTCTGGGCGTATTCGCTCGTCGAGGTCTCGAGCACGTTGCCCGCCGTATCAGTCACCGTCCGCGTCTCGCGCCGGCGCTCGGTCACCATGTTGCCGTTCGTCGTCACGTTGCATTCCGTGAACGTCTTCGAGACGCTGCCGTTCTCGTTCGTGACCGACACGGCCTCGGACGTCTTCGCGGACGTCTCGCTCGGCGCGGCAGCCGCCGCC
>CAMEZU010000277.1 GCA_945947925.1 uncultured Verrucomicrobiota bacterium | reverse complement strand
GTGTCGCACCTTCTTCGCCTTCCTTCCCAACCGCCGGTTGCAGACAAGTCTGTTAGGATTTGCCTCCAGGTCCTTCCTGTTCGCCGCAGCGATCCATGCATGATCGATTCTCATTTTGCCTCCGCGAAAACCGCATCTTGTCGACCCCCTTCGGCAACGTGCTGAAGATCAAAGGGTCTTCCCGGTTTCGCGGCGCGTAGTCTCTCGCGGTTTGGCAAGACTTGAAAAAAGAAGTCCAGCCGAGAGGGAATGAAAAAGCGGCGTCGCCCCCGTTTTCATTGGGTGCACCGCTGCAAAAATCGTTTGGCAAAACTCGCCCGATTTTAACAAAAGAGCGGGATCTCCTTCCGGTAACACCAGCTCTTCAGAGACTCGATGTTCGTGTATCCGCCGCGCGTCGCGACGAACGACCTCTCGACCGCAACGTTGACGGACGCCGTCGGATGGGCGCGGAGATAGGCGATAACCGCCATCACCTGCTCAACCTTTCCCTTCGACAGCCGATCCCAGGGCCGCTCCTTCCTCTCGCCGACGCAAAGCGCATCCTTGACGAGTCGCAGGGCCGCGACGGACTTTGCCGTCTCACGGGACAGACGTGCGTTCTCCTCCCTGAGCGCGGCAACCTCGTCCGCAAGATTCACAACAGTTGCCTTGAGTTCCTTCACAAGAGCGAGGACTTCCGGTTCCATGTGTCTCCTTCTTTCTGCGAAGACACACGGTAGCTTCATCCGGCCCCGTCAGCACCGCGCCTCCGCCCGACCGCGCTACATGCGCTTCACCGGAATCCATCATCAGCCCGTTTCCTCGAAAACGGAAAAACGGGCGAAGCAAAACGCCCCAACCACGCTCCGACCCCCGAAAACACAAGGGCAAACGCGTGTTCGAAATTTCCCCGAAAACGGAAATTCGCGCCGCACGTGTCTTATAAAAGCCCCGACCGTTCTGTGCGGCGTGAGGTCGGCCGGGGCAGAGATCAGGTCATTCTCGTCTTATGTTGCTCCATCCAGTTCCTCAACTGCTCCTTTCTTCCGCGCTTGATGCAGTACGAATATAGCGACTGGACCGACGGGAACCCTCCCGTCGTCCGGGCGTACGCGACGCGACAGGCATACAACAGGTTTCCAAACCCATACTCCCGCCAGACCTCGCCAACGGTCTTCATCTGCTGGGCGCACCGAAAGCGTCGCCGACCCTGCAATGTCTGCCACGGAGCTTCCGAACTGCCGCCCAGAAGGACAGTCCGATGAAGCCGGTCAAGTCCCTTCTCGCACTTAACAATTCGCTCCGCTAGGCGACGCTCCGACTTCTCGATCCGACCGGGAAGTGCATCAAGTTTCTTCCCGTGCGACCGCACCTCGGACTCAATCGCTACGAGCCGTCCCTGGAGGCGTCGTCCCATCAGCAGATCCCTCCGAAAGAGGCAGGACCTTTGCGGATCATGAAGGTTGCCGCCGCAATTTCGAGAAAACCTTGTTCGGCGGCGAGAAGCTCTTTCTTCTTCTCGGATGACAACTTCGCAAACTCCTCCACGCTCGGAAGTTCATTGAGCTTCAGCAACTTACGCAGTTGCAGAACATGCTCCTTCCATTCGGCATCGATCTTCGCCATGCGCTCCTCAATACGCCGCTTCGCCTCCGATTCCAGTTCCTCCGGCCTCGTGAGGCACATCCCGATAATCCTCAGTTCCATTCTTTTGTTCCTTTCGTTTTTATGTTCCTACCTCCCGCAGCGGGCCGCCTTCAGAATTGCAGCCATGCGTCTTAAGTCCATCTCGCCAATCCCGAATCGCTCCATCGTCTCCCCTACCGCGAGAAGATCGTCAAGCGTGACCGTGATGCTTCCGACATCCTCCTCACTCACGGACTGCCCAACGCGGTCTTCAAGCGCACCGACCCGCGCTTCAAGAGATACGATGCGCTCCTCGCGCTTCCGCTTCAAGTATCGATCCTCGCAGAAGAACGAGCGAAGGTGTGCGACGAGCATCTCCATTTTCTTGCCGAGTCCCCGCTGCGATTTCACGAGCTTCGTCTCGTCGCAGCGAAGGAACTCGGTTGTCGTTGTGAAGCAAACGCGCACCCGGATGTCGAACATCGTGCAGAGCCTTTTGCTCGCGCCCCATTTCGCCGCCTCCTCGAGGACCTCCCGCCACGACGGCTCAAATCCGAGATTCAGCTCTGACGATTCACTCATTGACACGACCTCCTATCGCGCCGCGCTTCCGCCGCATCCGCCTTCAGCGGACATCGGTTTCGTTCCGACAAACTTGATCGAATAAGGCGTCCCCCACCAACCGAAGAGGATTCGCCCTATCGACGTCAGTGTTTCACGCGCCTGCCCCATCTTTGCGGCATTGAAGTCATAGCGATCGTCGCAACATGACAGCTCACCGCTAAACGACCACGAGCAGCCCGCACCGACCGTCACGATCCCCGCCAGTCGGAGCGTGATATGCCCGAGGAAGAACTGCTGATCGCCCTTCGTATGTATTGCGTGTGTCGCATCAATAGGATACGGTCCAGGCTTTCTACATCGCGAGACGGAATCCAAGAATCCCGAGAAGTCACGGACTGACACGCCCGAGGTATCGACTTCGCTGAACCACATCGCGAGAGGGTCCCCCGAGTTCCCGAGGAAGTGTGCGAGCGCCGAACGGGGCGTGATCTTCTGCGGTACGGGATCGGCGGCCGAGAGCATCATCACGCCCGCTCTGACGGTCTCGGGCAAGTCCCCCGTCCACGACGACGTGTCGAGGGAAATCGGATTCCCTTCGTCGTCGAGCACAAGGCGCAGCGTCCCCTCGGGCCCCGTCGTCGAGACGAGCCGCCCCTCCGCGTCATACTCAAGCGACACGCAGCCGTTCGTCCCGTCATCGACAAGCGTAAGACGTCCCGCGTCGTCATAGGTGAGCGTGCGCAGGAGATTCGTAACTCCTCCATCCAGCACCTCGCTCATCGCCACCAGGTTGCCGGCGGCATTGAACACAAGGTTCGTCGA
>CAMEZU010000276.1 GCA_945947925.1 uncultured Verrucomicrobiota bacterium | reverse complement strand
CGTTCATCACTTTGGCCGCCTCGCTCCCATGTAATGCTAAAGTTAGCGGCATTCGTGTCAGACCCTGTTCCTCCCTCGGTGATGGAAAGGTGACAGGCAAATGATGAATACAAGCAGGGGATTTGCGGCGGCTCTCATGGCGGGAGCGGTGGGGTGCGCCTTCGCCCAGGCGGTGCTGCCGGGGTATCTGACGGATCCGTCGCTGATGAAGAAGGCGCTCGCGCAGGACAGCAGCTACCAGCCGCCGGAGCGGCTGAAGTATCCGTATGTTTCGACTTACTACGTGACGCCGACGGTGACGACCGAGGAGAGCGTGAAGATCTCGATCTTTGTGACGGACTTCGATTCGTCGAAAATCCGGTTTCTCGATGACTCGCACCGGTTCACCGCGTACCTCGAGTACGGAGTCCAGGGCGGGCCGACGAAGACCGTGCAGCTTGAGAAGCTGAAGAGCGGGGACGTGACGTTCGACCTCGGGAAGCTGCCGACTGGCGATTACGTGATGCGCACCTGGGTGGTTGACGCGAAGGGACGCGAGTCGCACCGCGTCCACCACGACTTCCGCGTGATGCAGCCGCGCGGGCTGGAGATTCCGGCGGACAAGGTCTACCGCTTGACCGCGGCGGATCTGAAGGCGTACGCGATCCGGAACGACGGCGACCTCGAGGCGATCGTGCACGAGGGCGCGGACGGCACGAAGGTCGTGCGGGAGAAGCGCACCGGCGTTCCCGGCTACACGGTCACGGTACCGCTCGATCCGAAGACTGGCAAGGTGCCGTTCCGCGCCTATCAGAAGGCGACAATCGCCTATGACGCCGGCTACGACACGAATGCGGTCGAGCAGGCGGCGGTTGCAACGGCCGACGGACTGCAGAGGCTCTTGAACGAAAAGGCCGCGGCGGGCTTCCGCAAGGTCGTGCTGTTGCCGGGCACGTACAGGCTCTCGGCGTCGCGGCGGATCGAACTTCCCGACCGGATGACACTCGACCTCAACGGGGCGACCTTGAAGCAGAACGCCTTCACGGGCTGCAATTCGGACCTCGTCGTCTTCGCGAGTGCTGTCGACGCGCATCTCGTGAACGGCACGCTGGAGGGCGACTACTGGACGCACGACTACAAGAATTCGCCGAACAACTCGGAGTGGCCGATGGGCTTCACGGTCTCGGGCGACTCCCGCTACTGTTCGGCTGAGGGCGTGAAGGTCGTGGACGTCACGGGCTATGGCGCGGGCAACGGCATCGGCAAGGACGCCCGCGGCGGATACGCGCGGTTCTACGAGGGGCTCCCGAAGTTCGCTGCGGGCGGACTCGACCCGAAGACGGGCGAGGTCGACGCGTCCGACAAGCTCCGGTTCACGACAGACTTCTGCAGCCTCAGGAAGATGAAGGACTTCGGCCGCCTGCAGATTTCCAAGTACCTCGGCTACCAGGGTCGCGCTACGCGCTCGTGGCAGATGACGGTCTGCTGGTATGACGCGGACAAGAAGTTCGTTTCGTCCGAAACGGCCTGGCAGTACCGCGAGATCTGGATTCCCGCCCAGGCCGCGTTCCTGCGCGTGTCGATTGAGGAGGCGGACGAGAAGGCCGCGAACGGATGCGGGCTCACGATCACCAGCTTCCGTACGCCGACCAACTGCGCGATCAGGAACTGCCGCTTCGAGCACTGCCGCTGCGTCGGATATGCGGCGAGCGCGATGAAGAACTACCTCTTCGAGGGAAACTTCTTCACCACGTCCGGCGAGAGCGCGGCGAAATGCGCGTTTGACGCGGAGGACGGCTGGGACCAGATGCAGGACGTTTACTTCCTCAAGAACACCTTCCGGGATAATCCGGTCAACAACTCGATCCTCACCTGCGCGGGGCACAACTTCATCCTTGAGAAGAACGACTGCGATATCCACTTCTGGGGGCGGACCCATTCGCCCTGCGTGCGGGACAACGTCGTCGGGCACGCGACGTACTGCTGCGACTCGCGTCTGAGGTCCGGCTATGGCCGTTTTGAGCGGAACCGCTACGCGAAGGGCGTGAACCTCGGCAAGACCGATCCCGGACGGAAGGTCGACACTTGGGACTTCATCCTCTCCGGTCTCACCTTCGACGGCAGCAAGGACGCCTTCAACGTCGACGTCGGCGCGGGCGGGCGGCTCGTCGGCTGCACGTTCCGGAACATGCCGGCGAAGATTTCGAACGCCTACGCCTGCACGTTCGAGAAGTGTACGGGCGACTTCTATCCCGGCGGGCGCTGGACCGAGGTGACGGTGAAGGATTCGACGTTCCGCTATTTCTACAGCACCAACGTCTTCACGCGCTGCCACTTTGCGAAAACGACCTTCCAGGGCTTCCGCGGCGGATCCTTCACGGCGAACGATTGCGACTTCACCGATTGTGCGCTGAACAATCTCGGCGCATGCAACTTCAGGATGGCAGACACCAAGCTCTCGGGTTGCGCGTTCAAGGGCACCTACTGGGAGTCGCCGGGCAACTTCCTCTTCGAGAACTGCACGGTCGACGGCGCGAATCCGCTCGTCACCCTCGGCGTCTATGGCCTTGGACACATCGGCTTCATCGACTGCGGCTTCTCGGGCGCAGGCGCGGCGGTTCACTTCAGCGACCTCAGGCCTAACAACCAGGGCGACGGCGACACGAAGCCCGGCGGCATCGCGATGAAGGGCTGCACCTGGAAGTCGTCCGCGCCGTTCGCGGTCACCAAGTCGAAGGGCAAGGTGCAGAACCCGAAGGCGCTGCGCATTCTCGACAAGGGCAACAAGTGGGCATCGAACACGGCGATCTTCGACGCCGCCGACAGCGACGTGCCCGCGCATTGGACAGCGAAATAACGAGTTGGTCCTGTGAAGAAGTTCGTGTTGTCGCTAGGTATGGTTGTCGCGGCGGCGTTGTCGTCCGGCCGGGGCGGGAGACGGGCGGGGCCCGCCAGGGGGGTGGCATGCGCCAGGGGATGAGACGCCTGATTGTCATCGGCGCGGCGCTGGGTCTGTGTGCGGGCGGGTGGCTGCCGCTCCGTGCGC
>CAMEZU010000275.1 GCA_945947925.1 uncultured Verrucomicrobiota bacterium | reverse complement strand
CAGGGGCCGCCAGCCGGACCATTCGACGGCGTTGAGGTCGAGATTGGCGAACTGCGTCGCGATCGGGCGCTTTTCGGGGTCGGTGGCGGCGGCCTTCACGCGCCGCGCGATGAGCCGGGCGTATTCCTTCGAGCAGAAGTCGCGGAAGTCGATGAAGTTCGCCGTCGCCTGGGCGCGTTTGAACGGGTCGGCCAGTTTCTTCGGCCCGACGCAGTCCGCACGCCGCGCGGGGACAATCTCGCCGAAGGTCTTGTAGTCCGTGTGCCACGTCGCGTTCAATTTCGCGAGCGACCCGTACTGCTTTTCGAGCCATGTGCGATAGGCCTTCACCGAGGTCTCGCCGTAGTCGTAGGTTCCCGCCTGCTCCCAGGCGATGTTCCAGCTTTCCACGCGATCGTTCAGCGGCCCGCTGACAACCTTCTGCACTTCCTCCACGTCCTTTTTGTAGGCGGACTCGTTGGCGGGTTCGAAGGAGACGCTCCACTCATTCCAGTGTTTGCCCTCGCTGTTCGCCTTGCGCCCGACGGGTGCGAAGGTCTCGCCCTCCTTCGGCATCGGGTACGCCTTGTTGAGTGCGCCCCAGTCGGGGTTGCTCTGCAGGCTGTGTGCGCCCTTGAGCCCGGTCGGGTTCGCGTCCGTGCGACCGTAGTCGTTCTGCTCGACATCGCACCCCGCGTCCACGAGCAACTGGGAGTTGAAGAAGACGGGATAGTTCTGGTGGATTGTCGAGCGGAAGCGCTTGCGCGCATCGGCAACGCCGGTATTGAGCGCGACGGTCATCGGGTGTGCGCGGGCGGGGACAAAACCCTCCGGCACCGCCAGCGTCCCGACCTTCTCCACCCAGACACCGACCGGATCGAGCGGCGTCTTCCACGACTTCCACGAAGCGGCCGCACGGGACAGCTTCAGCGCGTAGTCGCCGGCGCTCTCGAGGACCAGCATGAACTCGTTGGTGACCTCCCCTGCCGCACGTACCAGACTGCGGTCGCGCCACGGCTCCGCACCGTTCAGGGCGTGCATGAAGTCGATGCGCTCATAGCGGATCGTCTCGCCGGACGGCGCCACAACCTGAAGCGCCGCGTTCGCCCGCGTATTCTCACGCACCGTTATGACGGTCCTCACCCGGACCGTCTGCGGTTCCCCGGCGCGATAGACCGCGTCAAACGGACCGTTCTTTTGACCGGACAGCGGCAACAGTGCGCAAATCAAAACATGACACCACATGAGCTCTTATCCCTCCTCGTATTTACGTTGACATGATAGCACGTCGCAATCAGTCGGTCAAACAAAAACGGTAATATTACGAAAATAAAATTATGCTACTTATGCGAAACGCAATTATGCTATACTTTCCGCCGTGAAGTCCATCTTCTTCCTGCAAAGCTCGAACCGTCCGTCGAACCAGTCTCAGCTCGACGGCATTCTCCGCGCCGCAAAGGCGTTCGGATGGCATGTGCGCACACTCGAATTCGGCATGGCGTCGCCCAGTCACCAGAAGCACGACCGCCGTGCGGAGTTCTGGGAGAACTTCCGGAAGATGCGCGAATTCTGGGATCCGATTGGCGTCATCGTCGACAGCGGCGCCGCGCCGAATGATTTCCGCAAGGACGAGTTCGGCATCCCGACCGTCTTCCTTGACCGGCATCCCGACACGCTCGGACGAGGAGCCGTCTGCGTCTACTCGGACGCTAAAAGCATCGCCCAGCTCGCCGCCCGAGAGCTCCTCGCACTCAACGCCACGAGCTACGCCTACGTCCCCTTCACGGACAATCTCCGCTGGAGCCACGAACGCGGTCGCGAATTCACCGCGGCGCTGAAGCTCAACAACGTTTGCTGCCACACCTTCCAAAAGGAACATAAGGCCATCGCGAGCAACGTCTTTCTCCGCGAACTCGACACCTGGATCCGCGAGTTGCCCAAGCCAACGGCGATCTTCGCCGCAAACGACTACATCAGCGAATTAGTCGTTGGCTGCGCCCGGAAGAACGGATTCGCAGTACCCGATGACGTCGCCGTGATGGGCGTGGACAACGATGAGGACATCTGCCTCCGATGCACGCCCTCACTTTCCAGCATCAAGCCGGACCATGAGCGGGCGGGCTACCTCGCCGCCTCGCTCTTGCGCGATCTGATCCGGTCGCTGAGGCGTCCGCCAAAATCCCAGACTTTCGGCGCTCTCGCCGTCTTCCACCGCAGCTCGACCCGCGCCCTCCGGCGCCATGACGAACGCACGGTCAAGATCGTCGAAATCGTCCGCAAGCAAGCCGCCTCCGGCATCACCGTCGAGCAGCTCGCCCGCGACTTCGGCGTGACGCGTCGCCTCATTGAAATGCGCTTCCGCGAAGCGACCGGACACTCCATCCGCGACGAAATCCAGTTCATACGGCTCGAACGCGCAAAGGTGCTTCTCTCGCAAGGCGGGACCCGTCTCGCTGAAATCGCCGCAGCAGCCGGCTACCCTTCCGTACAGGCCTTCCGCAAGACCTTCACAGCCGCAACGGGCAAATCACCCCTCAACTGGCGCAAGGCGCAGTCAGCCTGACCGCTTGCCGAGCTGGAGGCAGAGAAGCGACCAGCACGAACAGGCCATGCCGCAGACGAGGATCTGCAACGGCAGAGGAAAGGCGAAGACGATGAAGACGACCGGAATCCACACGCACCAGTTCGAGACCAGGTTCGGGAGGTAGACACGCAAGACAAACTGCCGCGGCCATTCCCGTCGTGTCCGCGCGAAGGAGAAGTCACGCCCGACCCAAAAGTAGAAGACCGCGTTCGCAGGTGCAATCACAAGGACCGTCCAGACGAACTGGTCAAACGCCGTCTTGAGGAGGAGCGTCGAAAGCGACGTGTTGTCGCCGAACCACGCGGCGAGCAGCTTGAACACCTCCCCGACGCCGATCCCGAACGTCCCGCACCAGAGCACCTGCGCGAGGATCGTGAAGACCGCCCGCCGCGGACGGATGCCGCGAAAGAGGAGAAGGAAGAACCCGGGAAGAAGTCCGCAGAAGAACGCCTGGCAAAGGAACG
>CAMEZU010000274.1 GCA_945947925.1 uncultured Verrucomicrobiota bacterium | reverse complement strand
CTCGCCCCGGTCGCGTTCATCCACGACATCGAGTGGTCGCTCTCGGACGGGACGAGGGAATCGTTCACCGCCAGCAACAAGCGGTTCAAGCGCAACGGCTCAAGGGTCGCCAAGGCTGAGTACGCCTGGTACAACCCGCGCCGCTACGCCGTCATGAACTCCGCCCGCCGCTTCGGCAACATCTGCCAGAAGTTCGGTTGGGCGGCGTGGATGGCACCGTTCACGGCGAAGGACGTCGAGGAGCAGAAGGCGAACGCCGCCGTGATGCTCTCGGCGATGAAGAACGGTGGGGCAGCGGAGGCGGTGCAGTGAAGCGCATCGCCCTCGTCCTCGCGCTCGGCGCGGCCGCGCTCGTCTGCGGCTGCGCCAGCCAGTGCATCCGCCAGTTCGAGTATTACGAGCCGACCGCCGAGACCGCGTTCAAGCGCGAGGACGGGATGACGGTCGGCGCGATAAAGACGGAGGTCATCAAGTCCGGGTCGCCGGACTGGAGCGACTCGAAGTCCATCAGCTTGATCAGCGTCGGCAGGTGACCGGCGCGGTCGTATCGGAAAACCGGAATGGAAAGGCAGTAAGCAATGAAGAAGTGCGTGAAGATCTGGGCGGCGGCTCTCGTCGCGGCCCTCGTGATCGGCTTCGCGGCCTGCACGGGCTGCGTGAACGGGGGCGATCCCGCGAGGCGGGCCGCCGTCAAGGCGGAGATCGCCGAGGTGATGCGCCTCGCCTACGACGTGGGCGGGCGCGAGATCGTGTCGAACCGCATCGAGCGGCTCGTCACGGACGGGAAGGTGACGGACGAGCAGGCCGCGTACCTCCACGCCGCCGCGCAGGCGGTGTACGAGCGCACGGTCGAGCGCCTTGCGCCGACCAACGCGCCCGCCGCGAAGGCGGACTGAACCCCGGGCCGGGGCTGTTGAGCGATCTTCAGCCCCGGCCTTTTCGCATTTGAAGGAGAAAGAGACATGAACATCATCAAGCGCAACGGCTCGGAGGCCGTTTTCGAGAAGGCGAAGATCCTCGCCGCCGTCGGCAAGGCGAACGCCAGCGTCCAGGAGAAGGACCGCATCCCCGACGTCCTCGCGGAGCGCGTCGCCGAGCGTGTCACGGCGCGGTGTGCGGGGCTCGGACGCGCTCCGTCCGTCGAGGAGGTGCAGGACTACGTTGAGGAGGCCCTTCAGGCCGTGGGGGCCTACGAGCTTTCCCGACACTACATCCGCTACCGCCACCAGAGGGAGCTCGCCCGCAAGGCGAACACGACGGACGCGAACGTCCTCGCCCTCATCGACTGCAACAACGAGGAGGTGAAGCAGGAGAACTCCAACAAGAACCCGGCGGTCAACTCGGTGCAGAGGGACTACATGGCGGGCGAGGTGTCGAAGGATCTCTCTCGACGCATTCTCCTCCCGCCCGAGGTCGTGGAGGCGCACGAGCAGGGCATCATCCACTTCCACGACATGGACTACTACGCCCAGCGGATGCACAACTGCGACCTCGTGAACCTCGAGGACATGCTCCAGAACGGGACGGTCATCTCCGGGACGATGATCGACCGTCCGCACTCGTTCTCGACCGCCTGCAACATCGCGACGCAGATCATCGCGCAGGTCGCCTCGAACCAGTACGGCGGGCAGTCGATCTCGCTTGCTCACCTCGCCCCGTTCGTGGAGGTCTCGCGGCAGAAGATCCGGAAGGAACTCGCCGAGGAGACGGGCGGCATCTCCATGCCCGACGAGCGGTTCGACGAGATCGTGGAGCGGCGCGTCCGCAAGGAGATCGAGAAGGGCGTTCAGACGATCCAGTACCAGGTCGTGACGCTCATGACCACCAACGGGCAGGCACCGTTCATCACGGTGTTCATGTACCTCGGCGAGGCGAAGGACGAGCGCACGAGGAGCGACCTCGCCGCCGTCATCGAGGAAGTCCTCAAGCAGCGCATCCTCGGCGTGAAGAACGAGAAAGGCGCGTACGTGGCCCCGGCGTTCCCGAAGCTCGTGTACGTCCTTGAGGAGCGGAACGCGAAGCCAGACTCGCCCTATTGGTATCTCACGGAGCTTGCCGCCCGCTGCACCGCGAAGCGCATGGTCCCCGACTACATCAGCGAGAAGATCATGCTGAAGAACAAGGTCGACGCGAAGGGCAACGGCAACTGCTACACCTGCATGGGCTGCCGCTCGTTCCTCACGCCCTACCTCGACGCCAGCGGCCGGCCGAAATACTACGGCCGGTTCAACCAGGGCGTGGTGACAGTGAACCTCGTGGACGCGGGGCTTTCTGCGGACGGCGACCTCGACGCCTTCTGGGAGATCCTCGGCGAGCGTCTCGAGCTTTGCCACAGGGCGCTCCAGTGCCGCCACAGGCGGCTCGAGGGAACGCTCTCGGACGCCGCCCCCATCCTCTGGCAGCACGGCGCGTTGGCGCGGCTGAAGCGCGGGGAGCGCATCGACGCCCTCCTGCACGGCGGCTACTCGACGATCTCGCTCGGCTATGCGGGGCTTTGGGAATGCGTCTACGCCCTCACGGGCTGGAAGCTCACCGAGCCGGAGGGGGAGAAGCTCGGCCTCGAGATCATGAGGAAGCTGAACGAGTACACGGCGAAGTGGAAGGCCGCCGAGAACATCGACTACTCGCTCTACGGAACGCCGCTCGAGTCCACGACCTACCGCTTTGCAAGGTGCCTGCAGAGGCGTTTCGGCATCGTCGCGGGGGTGACGGACAGGAACTACGTGACGAACTCCTACCACGTCCACGTGACCGAGAAGATCGATGCGTTCTCGAAGCTCGCGCTGGAGGCGAAGTTCCAGAACCTCTCGCCGGGCGGGGCGATCTCCTACGTGGAGGTGCCGAACCTCCAGCACAACATCCCCGCCGTCCTCTCGCTCGTGCGTTTCATCTATGACAACATCATGTACGCCGAGCTGAACACGAAGTCGGACTACTGCCAGCGGTGCGGCTTCGACGGCGAAATCGAGATCGTGGACGACGAGAACGGGAAGCTCGTGTGGCGTTGCCCCAAGTGCGGGAACGTCGACCAGTCG
>CAMEZU010000273.1 GCA_945947925.1 uncultured Verrucomicrobiota bacterium | reverse complement strand
CAAGGTGCGCGGCAACTCGACGAAGGGCTACCCGAAGAAGCCGTGGAAGCTGAAGCTGGGCAAGAAGACGGATGTCTTCAAGCTCGGCGGCGGCGTGAAGAACAAGCACTGGGTGCTGCTCGCGAACTACCTCGACGAGTGCCTCATGCGCAACACCATCGGCTCCCGCCTCGCGGACGCGCTCGGCGTCGCGAACATGAAGACCGAATGGGTGGACGTGGTCTTCAACGGTTCGTACAACGGCTGCTACCAGCTCTGCCAGCACATCCGCATCGCCGAGGAGCGCGTGAACGTGTACGACTGGGAGAACGCGGCCGGGAAGGTCGCCGAGGGCTTTGCGGAGACGTATCCGATGTCCGACGAGGATCTGGACGCGTTCACGGCGCAGCTCGAGCAGAACTTCTCGTGGGTGACGTCCGACAGCGTGACGTGGGGCGGCAACACGATGAAGGCGTCGAAGGCCTGGAAGAAGTTCACGAACGACATCTCGGGCGGCTACCTCTGGGAGATGTCGAGCGAGTACGACGAGGTCTCGAAGTTCATCGTGACGTCCGGCGTGATGACCGTGAAGACGATGCTCAACAAGCCGGAGTTCCTCGCGTCCAATCCCGCGATGATGGCCGAGTGCCGGAAGATCTGGCAGGACTACTGGGACGCCTGCACGTCGACGAACGGCTACAACGCCGCGGGGAGGCACTACAGCGAGCTCTGCGACGTCGACTCGATGGTCGGCTACTGGCTGACGATGGTGACGATGGAGAACAGCGACAGCACGAAGAAGAGCCGCTACGCCTACAAGGACCAGGGCGGGAAGATCGTCTGGGGCCCGGTCTGGGATTTCGACTGGGGCTGCGGCAGCCCCGTGACGGTCGAGAAGAATTCCGACGGCTCGTGGAAGTGGTCCAGCGCGACCAATACGTTCGGCGTCGCCAAGAGCTCGGGCACGGACGACCAGGGCGTGACGAAGGGCGGCTTCTACCGCGAGTGGGCCGACGACCCCTGGTTCTGCCAGAAGCTGGTCGAGGCATACTGGGCCAAGGTGCACCCGTACTTCGCGGAGATGCTGAAGCCGGGCGGAACGTACGACCAGTATGTCGCGCTGCTCGCGGAGGCGGGCGTGGCGAACGAGAAGAAGTGGAAGAACCGCGTCGGGTTCAGCGGGCCGGACGGCGACGTGGCGCGCTACCGCCGGTTCCTGACGGACCGCCTGGACTGGATGGACAAGATGTTCGCGAACGTCTCCACGCTCATGGCCGCGGTGAAGTCCGGCAGCACCGCGGAGTACACGCGCAGCACGACGACGACGGCGACGTTCGCGTCCGGCCTCGGCGCGGCGACGGCGAAGGCGGAGAGCCGCGAGACGGAGATCCAGGACCTCGAGGCGTTCAAGGACCAGGACGTCGTGGCGTCCGTCACCTCCGGCGCCGGCACGCACGTCGCGGTCTACGTGAACGGCCTTCTCGCGGGCCGCGCGGCGCTTGACGGCGGCAAGGCGGCGGTGAGCGTGCCCGCGGCGATGCTGACGGCGCAGGCGGGCGACCGCAACGTCATCGCCTTCGACGCCGAGGACGCGTCCGGCAGGGTGCTCAAGCGCAACTACGCGCTCGTCTCGCCGAAGGAGTGGACGAACCTCGCGACGGAGACGAACAAGGTCGACTACGCGTGGCTGCTGCAGATCGATCCGTCGCTCGCGGCGTCCGGCACGCCGGCGGACTTCGAGGCGCTGGCGGAGACCGCGCCGTCGCCGCTCGGCAAGAGCCGTCCGCCCAGCTACGACTGGATCGCCGGCACCGACCCCGCGAAGTCGGACGACGAGTTGAAGGTGACGAAGATCGAGATCGTGGACGGCGAGGTGAAGCTCACCTGGACGCCGGATCTCGGCCCGGCCCGGAAGTACACGGTGAAGGGCGCGGCCACGGTGGACGGCGCGTACACCGCGCCGCTGGACGCGACGCACCGCTTCTTCAAGGTGAGCGTGGAACGTTGAAATGCAGAAGCAGAAGGTCAGCTACGTCGAACGTCTCGAGCATGCGCTGGTGAAGGTGATCCAGCAGCCCGGGGCGGACCAGAACCAGCCGTTCGGGATGCGGTGCGTCCTCGGGATTCTCAAGGCGATCTCGTGCGTGTTCCACCTCGTCGTCTCGGTGCGGTACTTCTTCTACGACATCGGCGTGCTCCGCCGCTTCCCCCTTGGCTGCCAGGTCATCTCGATCGGCAACGTCACGGCGGGCGGCACGGGCAAGACCCCGGTCACGGAGAAGTTCGCGCGCGAGCTCACGGCCGCGGGGCGCAAGGTCGCGATCCTCTCGCGCGGCTACCGCCGCAAGGAGAAGCCGTGGTGGCAGCGCATGTTCTCGGACGTGATCGAGCCGCCGCTCGTCGTCTCGGACGGCAAGCGCATCCGCCTCGACGCCGCGACGGGCGGCGACGAGCCCTACATGCTCGCGGCCAACCTGCCGGGCGTCTGCGTGATCGTGGACCGCAATCGCGTGAAGGCCGGCCGCTACGCGATCAAGCGCTTCGGCTGCGACACGCTCATCCTCGACGACGGCTTCCAGTACCAGCGCCTCCGGCACTCGCTCGAGGTCGTGCTCGTCGACAAGACGAACCCCTTCGGCAACGGCAACATGCTGCCGCGCGGCGTGCTGCGCGAACCGGCGAAGCACATCGCCCGCGCGGACTTCATCTTCATCACGAAGTCCGACGGGAAGACGGAGGACGTCGTCCGCCAGATCCGCGAATTCAACCAGAAGGCCGAGATCATCGAGTGCCGCCACGCGCCGCGCCTGCTGAAGGATGTCTGGAGCCGCGAGGAGCTGCCGCTTGACTGGCTGAAGGGCAAGACGCTCACCACCCTTTCCGGCATCGCCGTGCCGCAGGGCTTCGAGGACTCGCTTCGCAAGCTCGGCGCGCGCGTGATCTGGTGCGAGCGCTACGCCGACCACCACCGCTACGACTCCTCCGAGATCCTCTACGCGTTGAACAAGACGGCCGACCTGCACGCGGACGCGCTGATCACGACCGAGAACGTCGCC
>CAMEZU010000272.1 GCA_945947925.1 uncultured Verrucomicrobiota bacterium | reverse complement strand
CGTAGAGGAAGTCGGTGTAGTCGAGGGCGACGAAGTCGAGATCGCCCGCGACAGCGGACCAGCCGTCCGCCTGCCGTTCAAGCGGCGCAACGCAAAGGACCGTGCCGTCCGCGTCGCGGACGACATACGTGCGGAACGGACGCCGCACGGCGGCGGCGAGGAGGCGGAGCGGATGTCCGCCGCACCAGAGAAACCGCCAGCGCGCGCGCTCGACGGCCCGGAGGACGACATAGCGCTGCGAAGAGGCGCCGTTCGCCTCGAGCGCACGGATGGCGCTCTCGGCGGCACGGATCGAATCGTAGCGCGTCACCGTCACGGCACGTCCTCCGGACCGAGCGCCCAGCGGTGGACGTCCTTCTTCAGTCGCGCGCGGTAGAGCCGGTACGCGAGGTTGCCGGCGAGCGCGACGACGAACTGGTTGCGCTTCGGCGAAAGGCGGTGGAGGATCGACTTCATCGAGTAGGTGTGGATCCACGCGCGGCGGAAGCCTTCGTCGAGTTCTTCGGGAGACATCAGCTTCGGCTTGATGACGACGTGCTGCGTGTCGTACCAGGCCCAGTTCGGCGTCGGCAGGAGGCGGTCCTGTGCGACGACGCGGCGGTAGCATTCGGTGCCCGGGAACGGCGTATAGAGCGCATAGCGCGGAATGTCGATCTCGAGGTCGTCGATCATTTTCGCCGTATCGTCGAAGACGTCGAGGGTGTCGGTGTCGAGTCCGAAGATGAAGCAGCCCTGGATCATCATGCCGCGCGCGTGGAGATTGTCCACGACCTGCTTGTAGACGTCGGGCGTGTTGAAGGCCTTGTGGATGCCCTGGAGCGAGGTGCGGCTCGCGGACTCGAAGCCGAGCAGCATGTAGCAGCAGCCGGCCTCGGCGAGCGCGTCAAGGAGCTCTTCGTCCTTCGCGGCCTTGACGGTCATGAGTCCGCCCCACTTCTTCTTCAGCGGCTTGAGCGCCCGGCAGAGCTCGAGCGCGTAGGCGCGGTCCTCGCAGAGGCTCACGTCTGAGAAGGCGAAGCGCTTGTAGGGAAGCGCGGCGATTTCGGCGGCGACCTCGGCGACGGGCCGCGTGCGCCAGCCGAACTTCGCACCGACGACGGCGCAGAAGTCGCAGTTGTTGCGGCAGCCGCGCGTGGCCATGACGGTCTGCGGCATCATGTAGCCGAGCCGTTTCTGGAGGTCGCGGCGCGGCCAGGGGAGTCCGCTCAGGTCGCAGGGCGAACCGCCGTCATAGCGCGGCTTGAGCTCTCCCGCGAGGAAGTCCCGACACATCTGCGGCCAGGTCTGCTCGGCGAAGCCCGCCATCAGGCTGTCGCAGTGGAGCGCCGCCTCTTCGGGAAGAAGCGTCGCGTGAACGCCGCCGATGACCACCTTCGCGCCCTGCGCGCGGAAATGGCGCGCGAGCCGGTAGCCCTCGACCGCGGTGCCGGTGATGATGCTGATGGCGACGAGATCGTACCGCTTCTCGTAGGGGACCCTAGAGACGCTCGCGTCGCAGATCTCGACGTCAAGAGGCAGCTCGGCGGGGGTCAGCGCGGCGAGAAACGTCGCCGTCAGGGGCGCCTCGCGGAACGAGATGTGCAGGAACGGGAGGTTCAGCCGATGGATCTTGCCATCGGGAAGGAGAATGAGGACTTTACGGTTCATCGTGTCAGGCAGTCAGAAACCAGATCAGAAAGCCGATGCCGGCGGCGGTCAGCAGCAGCTCCAGCGCGACCGCGAAGCAGCCGGACCTGCGCTTCTGGCGATAGGCCAGTTCGACGGCATGGCGCTTGCGGCGTTCCCGGTCGTCAAGAACCGGAAGCGTGCCGTCCGCCTGGCGCACCAGGCGTCCGCAGCGGTCGCAAAAAAGCGCCGCGTCGGACAGTTCGGCCCCGCACGCCGTGCAATAGCGTCTGGGATTCGATGTGCTTGCCGCCTTCATCAAGAACAAAAGCGGGAGCGCGAAAGCACCCCCGCTTCTCTTCTGACTAGGAAGAACGATTACTTCGCCGGAGCGGAGCCGTCGTCACCGTAGCCCTTGGACTTCAGGTAGTCGACGACCTTGCCGACCGTCGTGAGCTTCTCGGCGTCCTCTTCCGGAATCGCCGCGCCGAATTCCTCTTCGAACGCCATGATGAGCTCGACGGAGTCGAGGGAGTCAGCACCGAGATCGTCGATGAACGAAGCCTCGGTCGTCACCTGCTCAGCGTTGACACCGAGCTGCTCAACAATGATATCCTTCACGCGTTCTTCAAGCTTGCCTGCCATTTTAAGTATCTCCTTGTTAGTTGATGTGAGTATTTTACTAAATTCTGTTGCGACGCGCAAGGGGGGTGCCCGCGCATCAGTGCGATTAGCCGATCATGCCGCCGTTGACGGAGATGATCTGGCCCGTCACGTAAGCGGATTCGGGACCCGCGAGCCACGCGACGGCGTTGGCGATGTCCTCGACCTGACCGAACTTGCGGAGCGGGATCTGCTCCATGTACTTCGCCTTGACCTCGTCGGGAAGGACGTCGGTCATCTTGGACTGGATGAAGCCCGGGGCGACCGCGTTGCAGCGGATGGCGCGGGAGCCGAGTTCCTTCGACGTCGTCTTCGTGAGCGCGATCACGCCGCCCTTGGACGCCGTGTAGTTCGCCTGGCCGGCGTTGCCCATGATGCCGACGACGGACGCGATGTTGATGATCGAACCGCCGCAGGCGTTGCCCTCGGCGTCCTTGTTCTTCATCATCGGACGCGACACGGCGCGCGTGAAGAGGAAGGTGCCCTTCAGGTTGACGTTGAGAACGGCGTCCCAGTCCTCGTCGCTCATGCGCATGAGAAGGCCGTCCTTCGTGATGCCGGCGTTGTTGACCATGATGTCGACCTTGCCGAAATCGGCGATGACCGCCTTGACGCACGCGTCGACCTCGGCGGAGACCGCGACGTTCACGCCGTAGCCCTTCGCCTTGACGCCCATCTCCTCGAGCGCCTTCACAGTCTCGTCGCACCACTCGGCCTTGAGGTCGCAGATCGCGACATTCGCACCCTTGGACGCCAGCTTCTTCGCAAT
>CAMEZU010000271.1 GCA_945947925.1 uncultured Verrucomicrobiota bacterium | reverse complement strand
GCGAAGTCCATCAGGTTCTTCATCATGATGTTCGCCGCGTTCTTCGCCCGGGTGAAGCCCGTCTCGACGAGCGCGAAGCCCGCCTGCATCGTGAAGACCAGGATCGCCGCCACGAGCGTCCAGACGACGTTCAGGTTCGTCTGCACCGTCTCGGCCGCCGACGGCTCGGCCTCTTCCGCAAAACCGCTGGCAACGCCCAGCGCCACCAGCCCGCTCAACACAATCTTTTTCATGTCTCTCAACCTCTTCCCTGTAACCTGTAACCTATTACCTGTTCCCTGCGCACAGCCTCAGCCGATCGCCTTCGGTCCGCGCTCGCCGGTACGGATGCGGATGCAGTCGTCCATCGGCAGCACGAAGATCTTGCCGTCGCCGATGTCGCCCGTGCGGGCGCCTTCGATGACCGCATCCACCGTCTTCTCGACGAACTCATCATTGACCGCAATCGCCAGGCGCACCTTCTTCAGGAGCGTGACTTCCTCGATCGCACCGCGGTACATGTGCAGATAACCGCGCTGCTGTCCGCACCCAAGGGCGTTGGAGACGGACATCTTGTAGACCTCGCGCGCATACAGGGCCTGTTTCACGGCATTCAGGCGCTCGGGCTGAATGTAGGCAATGATCAGTTTCATGGTATCCTTTCTGTGTTGCTCTCGTCGTCCGAATGACGACGCGGTCACTTAAGCAAAAGGCATGCCAAGATAAAAAAGCGTACGATCCCAATCAAAAACCATCAACTTATCGTCTTGCCTTTACAATCCGTGTTAAATTTTGCAATTTTCTGTACGAACCCTGCCGCCCCCTTCGGACGGCGCCCGTACGGGCCGCTTTTTGCTATAATACGGGAACTGCAACAGGAAGGAACACGACATGATGACTATCGATGAACTGAACCGCCGCTTCGGGGCTCCCGGGCGCATCGTCTTCCACCCCGGCCACTGCGGCTATCCCGAGGTCGTGATCAGCAACAAGTTCGGCACGGCCGAGATTGCGCTTCTGGGCGCGAACGTCCTTTCCTACCGTCCGACCGGTCACAGCCCCGTAATCTTCCGTCCCGCCAAGCGCGACTACAACCGCGGCGACTCGTTCCACGGCGGCATCCCGGTGTGCTGGCCGCAGTTCGGCAACAAGGCGATTCCCGGCATGGCCCAGCACGGCTTCGCCCGCAAGATGCCGTTCGCGGTCCGCGGCTCCCAGTACTCCGAGGACATGACGGAGGTGACGATCGGCCTGGCCTCGACGCCGGACACGAAGGCGCTCTGGCCGCACGACTTCGACATCGAGGTGACGGTGTCCGTCTCGATGAAGCTGAACCTCAAGCTCGTGACGAAGAACACGGGCACGGCGCCCTTCGACTTCTCCGCGGGCTTCCATCCCTACTTCCTCGTCCGCGCGCGCGACGGCGTGACGGTCCGCGGACTCGACGGCTGTCATTACATCTATGCGGACGCGATGACCGAGCACGACCAGGCGGGCGACCTCGCCATGACGACGGCGACGGACCACGTCTTCACCCTTCCGCCCGCGGTCAAGCACGAGTTCGCGGTCCTGGACGCGGGCCTCAAGCGCGCCATCGCGATGGTGTCGAGCGGCAACGGCTCGGCCATCGTGTGGAATCCTGGTCCCGAAGGCAAGCTCCCGGACTTCGCCGAAGACGACTGGAACAAGTTCGTCTGCGTCGAGCCGGTAACGAGCTGGCCCCAGCCGCAAACGCTTGCAGCCGGGGCCAGTCATGAGCTCCTCGTCGCGATTCAGTCGTCGATCGACGGCATCGCCGAAGAGGAGTAAACGAATTTCCTTGTTCTGTCAGTCGCCGCGCGGCGCGGTGTTGCGCGCCGTCATCATCGCCGCGGCCTCGATGTTGTCGATCTTGTATCCGAAAAGAATGAAGGCCCGCACCAGCAGGATGACGCTGATGATGAGCGCGCCGATGGCCGCCAGGTAAAGCGCGACCGAGACCGGCCACAGGAGCTCGCACTTCGAGGCCTCTGCCAGGTTGGCCGTCAACGTCCCCAGCACCCAGAAGACAGGCGTCAGCAGCGGCAGCGCCACCGCCCAGCCGACGGTCATCCCGAGGCTGCGCGTCTGCACGAAGGTTGCGTCGGACGACGCCGGCGCGGAAATCGGGCTTTCTGCGGTCTTCTCCATCGCCACCTCCGGTCAGTCGGCCTTGGCCATCACGGAAAGCGCGCGCGCGAGCATGTCCATGCCGACCTTGCCGTTATCGAAGTCTGTCTTGACGCGCTCGTAGCGGCGCACGCATTCCTCGCGGCTCGCAGCACGGACGACCGTGTCGTTGACGATGCCGGAGGCGATGCGGTTCACCCCCATGTCCGTCGGGGACTTGTACGGGCACTCCTCGCCCATCATGCGATTCCAGATCTCGCGCAGGATCGGATACGCCTCGACGTCGCGGTTGTAGTTCACGCGCATCTCGCCGTACGCGAGGAAATGGTGCGGGTCGATCTGGTTCTCGTCCTTGAGCTCGAGCGTCGCGGCCTCGTACGCGACGTTGAGCGGATGCATGAGCTGGAGGTTCCAGACCGGGAACGTCTCGAACTTCGCATAGCCCGCCTTCTTGCCGCGCTTCACCTCGTGGTAGAGCATCGTGAGGCAGGTCGCGAACTTGCCCGAGCCGGGACCGGGACCCGTTACGACGACGATCGGCTTCTCCGTCGGGATGTAGTCGTTGCGACCGTAGCCCGAGTCGCTGACGATCGTGTCGAGATCGTTCGGATAGCCCTTGATCGGATAGTGGTAGAAGACGGGGACTCCCGCGTCCTCCAGGACCTTCGCGAAGGCGCGCGCGGTCGGGTGCCCGTCGAAGCGCGTGATCGCGACACCGCGCACGGAGACGCCGTGCTCCTTCATCGCGGCGATGAGCTTCAGGGTCTCCTCCTCGTAGGTCGTGCCGTAGTCCGCGCGCGTCTTCTTCGCCTCGATGTCGCCCGCATAGATGCAGAGGACAAGCTCGGCCTTGTCTCCGAGCATTTGGAGAAGGCGCAGCTTCACGTTCGGGTCGTAGCCCGGGAGGCAGC
>CAMEZU010000270.1 GCA_945947925.1 uncultured Verrucomicrobiota bacterium | reverse complement strand
AGCGGCGCGCCGACGTTGCCGTCCAGGCGGATCGTCAGCGTCTCTTCCGTGAGGGCCGTGGACGCGAGGACGAGCGGGAAGCGGCGGCGCGCGAGGGACGTGCTGCCCTCCAGCAGCCAGTTCGCCGCGCCGAGCTGGCGCGAGAGAAGCGGCGGCGTGAACTCCGCGCGCGTCTCGCCGCGGAGCAGCGTCTCGGGCATGCGCACAAGGAGCTTCGCCTGCAGCGGCTTCGCCGTGTCCTGTAGGTTCGCCGGCAGGAGGTCGAAGGAGAGAAGCTCCGCGCCGGCCATCGCGTTGCGGACAATCCGCTCGAAGAGCTGGCGGCGTTCCTCGGGCTTGCGGCGAAGGAGGACGCTCCGGTACATGTTGTCGTTGTAGCCGGTGAAGCCGACGTTCGCCGTGAGGAGGACGGAGCCGTCCTTCTCGAGGATGCCGTCGCTCGTGACGCGGACCGCGTTCGCCGCGGCCGGGATGACGGGCGTCGTGTGAAGCGGCTCGCCCTCGGGACGCGCCACCAGGTACGAGCAGTCGCTCAGGTAGGCGGGCATCAGGTCACGGCTCGACTCGTCCGTCGGGTCCATCAGGATGAAGCCGTCGGGATTCGCGGGACCGACCCCCGGCGCACGGACCGCGACAATCGCGTGGTTGAAGTACGGCAGCGGCACCTCCACGTCCATCTTCGATGAGGTGTGGATCAGCACCGGAAACGCGTCAAGCCCCGCCTGGCACAGCATCGCAACGAGGAGCCCCGCCTTGTCGCGGCAGACGCCGTAGCGGTTGTCGAAGGTGATCGAGACGTCGTGCGGCGCGTAGCCGGGCGAGGTGTCCTCCATCGTGAGGCCCATGTAGCGGATCTCCTGCGCGACCCACTTGTAGATCGCGTTGACCTTCGCCAGCACCGTCTCCGGGGCGTTGTCCCGGGGAAGCCCCGCGACGAGCTCGTTCACCTTGTTCGTGATGCCGGCGTTCGTCCGCTCGAGGTGCGGCAGGCAGAGGTTCCAGTACCAGCGCGAGAGCTCGGGCCAGTCCGTCGCCGTCGAGACGCGCAGGTGCTGGAGCTCGCCGTACAGCGGCGGCATGTCCGGCTCGGGGAAGGCCTGCGGCGAGTCCTTCGCCACCCACGTGTGGAGCGTGGAGCCGTCCGCCTGCTTCTCCTCCGTGTAGGTGACGTTGCCGAGCGGCTTGCGGATGGCGATGCACTTGAGGGGACGCTCCGCCGGGGCCCGGACGCGGACCGTCTGGCGGACGATCGGACACTGCCACTCGAGGATGGAGATGTCCGCGAACTGGTTCTCGACGCGCGACTTCTCCATCGTCTTGCGCGTCCTGTAGTGGATCGTCTCGCCGACCTTCACGCCGGGAATCGTGCAGACGAGGCGGCGGGCCATCGGATCGTAGATGTTCGCGCTCGCGGACGAGTTGTCCGTCGATTCCTTGGTCGTCGCCGAGACGTCGATCGTCCGCTCCGTGCCGTCCACGCCGATGACCGAGACGAACTCAATCGCCCCCGCGCCGTACCGGCGGTTGTACCGAAGCTCGATCTTGCTCTCCTCGCGACGGCCCTTCTCGGTCAGGACCTTCGTCCACTGCTCGTCCGTGATGACGTGCGTGCCGTCGGGACGGTACACCGTCTCGCTGATGCCGTCGGCCATGACGCAGTCCGCATCCGGATAGTTCGCCAGCGTAATCTCCTCGAATGCGCCGAAGAGCGAAGAAGAGACAAGGATTCCAAGGATAAAGGCAGTTTTCGTGATACTCATCGTTTCCCCTATGAGGGAATAAAGTATATCAAATCCTCAACCGCAACGGAAGCCGCCCTTCAGATCCTGATGGCGCCTTCCCGGAGGATTTCGTGGGAGCCGTCGGCTCTGACGCGGACGACGGTCGAGGGAACGCCGCCGGGGCTGACGCCGTCGTCAACGACGAGATCGGCCGAAAGGCCGACGTCGGCAAGGGCCTGGGGCGCGTCCGTCGCGGGACGCTGGCCGGAGAGGTTCGCGCTCGTCACGCGGAGGAGTCCGCCGCATGTCGCCAGCAGGCGGCGCGTCCAGGCGTGGTCCGGGATGCGGAAGCCCTCGGGGGGGCGGGGCGTGGCGGTTGAGGACTGGGGATCGATGACGAGGGTCAGGGCTCCGGGCCAGAGGGAGGCGAGACGCCGGGATTCGCCGACGAGGGGATAGCCGAAGCGCGGGAGGGCGTCCGCATCGGCGGCAAGGAGCGCGATCGGCTTCTTCGCCTCGCGTCCCTTGATCGTGTAGAGCCGTTCGACCGCCGCCGGAATGCCGGGATGGGCGGCGAGTCCGTAGACCGTATCCGTCGGAATCACCGCCACGCCGCCCGCGAGCAGCACTTCGGCTGCCGCGGCGAGGCCCGCCTCATCGCAGTTGACGATTTTCATCCCAGCATCTCATCGAGCAGACGGACGGACAGCTTCACGAGCTCGACGCAGGGACGCTTCTTGTAGTACTCGGCCGTACGGGCCTCGGGTGCGCCGCCCGTCGTGGCCGGGACGCCCGCGAGAAGCTCGCGGCAGACGATGGAGCCGCACTCAGCCTTGAAGCGCGCGCAGAAGTCCTGGACGTGCGGATAGACGACGGCCTTGTCCGCGCCGTACTTGAGTCCGAACACGAGCGACGCGCCAGTCACGGTGCCGCAGACCTCGCGCAGGCGGCCAACGCCGCCCCCGAGTCCGCACGCCACCTTCGCCGCCGTTGACGCATCCATCCCGAAGTCCTCGGCAAACGCCCCGAACACGGCCTGCGAACAGTTCATCCCGCTCAGGAAGAGCGCCTCCGCCTTTTCAACATGCGTCATCTGAACACCACCTTTCTCAAGCAACTCCGCAGTTCATCCCCGTCCAAACAGGGCCTGTCCCCGCTGATTTCAATCACATTCGGTGGGCGGTGCGCGGGCCGTGCTGCGCACCTGGTCAAAGAACTGCGCCCACCGAGAGCCCTTCACCCACCCGACAACCGCTCCGTTACGGGGCTCCATCTAGTCCCGAGACGCAAACTCCCAAACGTCTTCCGGGCCAATGTCAATGTC
>CAMEZU010000269.1 GCA_945947925.1 uncultured Verrucomicrobiota bacterium | reverse complement strand
CGCTCCTGATGGGCGACGAGGTCGAGCCGCGCCGCAAGTTCATCGAGGACAACGCCCTCAAC
This sequence comes from uncultured Verrucomicrobiota bacterium, assembly GCA_945947925.1. Taxonomy (GTDB): domain Bacteria; phylum Verrucomicrobiota; class Kiritimatiellia; order RFP12; family UBA1067; genus UBA1067. The sequence continues at coordinate 3,001 of CAMEZU010000269.1, read as the reverse complement.
GTCCGCAATCTGGACTTCTGATATGAAGATCATCGATGGAAAGCTGCTGGCGGCCAACCTTCGCGCGGAAATCGCCGAGGGGGTCGCGAAACTCAAGGCCGAGAAGGGCGTGACGCCCGGACTCGCCGTCATCCTCGTCGGGAACAACCCCGCGAGCGTGAGTTACGTGACCGCGAAGGAGAAGGCCTGCCAGGAGGCGGGCATGTACTCGCGCGAGATCCGCCTGCCCGAGACGACGACCGAGGCCGAGCTCGTGAAGCTCGTGAAGGACCTCAACGCCGACCCCGCGATCCACGGCATCCTCGTCCAGCTGCCCGTCCCGAAGCACATCTGCGACAAGGCCGTCATCGACGCCATCGCGCCCGAGAAGGATGTGGACGGCTTCACCCCGATCAACGTCGGCAAGATGCTGATCGGCGAACCCTGCTTCCTCCCGTGCACGCCGCACGGCATCATCAAGCTGATCGAGTTCTCCGGCATGGACATCCGCGGCAAGCACGCCGTCGTGATCGGCCGCAGCAACATCGTCGGCAAGCCCGTTGCCGTGCTGCTCGCGCGCAAGGAGACGAATGCGACCGTGACCCTGTGCCACACGGGGACGCCCGATGTCGCGAAGTTCACGAGAGAGGCGGACATCGTCGTCGTCGCGGCGGGCCGCCCGAACACGCTGACGGGCGACATGATCAAGCCCGGCGCCGTCGTCATCGACGTCGGCGTCAACCGCATTCCCGATGCGACGAAGCCGAAGGGCTTCCGCCTCGTGGGCGATGCGGACTTCGAGAGCTGCGCCCCGGTCGCCGGCGCGATCACGCCCGTTCCGGGCGGGGTCGGTCCGCTCACGATCACGATGCTCCTCTGGAACACCCTCGAATCCGCCCGGAGGTAACCGATGTCGCCGCTTCTTGCCGCCGTGTCGCTGGCCCTGCCTGCGCTCGTCAGCGAGGACGTGCTCGAACCGAGCGTCCGGAACGAGGTGGACCACGCGCTTTCCGCAGCGCCCGCCGAGGCCTGGACCGCCGCCACCAACGACGTCCCGACGTCCGCCATGCTTTTGCCGGCCTGTCCCTTCTGCGGGAGCCGTCCGCTGCCGCCCGCCGCCGATCCGCAGCGTCCCGTGCCGCTCCTGCCGAATCCCGACTGGTTCGGCACCAACGGCCTCTCCGCGACGGCTATCGCCCTCAAGCTCGTCTCTGCGCAGGGGGCGGACGGACGCTGGCACGTCGGCACCAACGACGTCACCGTCACGGCTCTCCGCATCCTCCGGACGCTCTGATCGGGGACCGCCATCGGTCGCGTTGGGGCTCAAGTTCGACTAACGGCTTCTCCGTTTATGGTATAATCTACCAAATGACTTTTGAAAGCAAGAGTGTCGGGTGGCGGCGGAGCCGGGTGGCCTGGATGAAGTTCCTGGCGACGCGGGCCGTCGGGCTTGTCGTCGACGCCGCCGTACTGGGGTTTGCCTACCTGAGCGCGTTTGCGCTTCGCCTTGACTTCCAGACGCCGCAGTGGGGCTGGCGGGCGACGGCGCAGAGCTTCGTGATGGTCTGTGTCGTCCATCTCGCGGCGCTGATCGCCTGCGGGTGCTACCGTCTGCCGTGGCGGCGGACGCGCGGAAGCGAGCTGCCGCGCTACATCGGGGCGATGGCCCTGGCGGGCGCGGTGCTGACGGCGATGCGCTTTTTCCTGCCGGACGTGGCGATGGCGCACATCCGTCCGCCCTACTCGATCACGGTCATGTCCTTCTTCCTCGGCACGATCGGCGTCGTCGGCATCCGCGTTCTCTGGCGCGTCTACTGGGTGTCGCGCGTGCGTGACGAGGAGCTCCTGGCGCGTCACGAGGCGCGCTTCGACAATTCGGTCGCGCGGGCGTTCCTGACGGGCCGGACGGTGATGGTGACGGGGGCGGGCGGTTCGATCGGCTCCGAAATCGTCCGTCAGGTGACGGCGGCGGGTGCGGCGAAGGTGCTGATGGTCGAGCGCGGCGAGAACGTGCTTTACGAGATCAACCGCGAGATGAACACGCCGGTCTGCGTGCCGCTGATGATCGACATTAACGACCAGGTGAAGATGGATGCGCTTTTCGCGCAGGAGAAGCCGTCCGTCGTCCTTCACGCGGCCGCCTACAAGCATGTGCCGATGGTGGAGATGAATCCGGAGGAGGGCTGGCGCAACAACACGGAGGCGACGCGCCGGCTGGCGGAGCTGGCGGCGGCTCACGGGGTCGAGCGGTTCGTGCTGATCTCGACGGACAAGGCGGTGAATCCCGTCTCGGTGATGGGCAAGACGAAGCTTGCGGCCGAACAGGCGATCATGTCCTTGAACGGGTCTCAACTTCCGCCACGCAACGCTCAAGGCTCAACACGCAACACGTCCTTCTGCGCGGTCCGCTTCGGCAACGTCCTCGGCTCCTCGGGGTCGGTGGTTCCGCTCTTCCGCGAACAGATCGCGAAGCGTCAGCCGATTACGGTGACGCATCCGGAGATGAAGCGGTATTTCATGACGATCCAGGAGGCGGTGTCGCTCGTGCTGCAGGCGGCGAGCCGCACGGAACGGGCGATCTACACGCTCGACATGGGCGAACCGGTGCGGATCGTCGACCTCGCCGAGGGGATGATCGAGCAGGCGGGCTACCGTCCCTACGTCGACATCCCGATTGTCTTCACGGGCATCCGTCCCGGCGAGAAGCTGTTCGAGCAAATCGACGTGTCGGAGAAGTCCGCCTATCGGACGGACATGGCCAAGATCTACATCACGAAGCAAGGATCGGAACAATGAGCGAGATTCCCTACAAGACCTACCTGACCGAGAGCGAAGTGCCGACGAGCTGGTACAACGTGCGCGCGGACATGAAGAAGAAGCCGGCGCCGCTCATCACCCCCGCGACGGGCAGGGCCTGCACGGCGACCGACCTCGAGCCGGTCTTCTGCAAGGACCTCGTGAAGCAGGAGCTCGACGAGACGACGCCGTTCTTCGCGATCCCGAAGGAGATCCAGGACTTCTA
>CAMEZU010000268.1 GCA_945947925.1 uncultured Verrucomicrobiota bacterium | reverse complement strand
ACGGTTTCCTAAACCGTAGGTTCCGGGTTCGATTCCCGGCAGTCCCACCAAATATTTTCAAGAAAACCGCGAGTTATCGCGGTTACTTGTTCTAGCGGTTCTAGAAAAGCTAGTGTCTCTAGAATAGCTAGTGTCTCTAGAATAGCTAGAATCCCTAGAACCGCTAGCCCCGCTAGAACAACTAGACCCGCTCGCCATTTACCGCAACTCCTTTACGATTGTGGCGCAGAAGCCCGTCTCACTTCTGCTTCCGGCCGAGGTCGGCGAGGCGCATCGAGATGATGCGGGAGACGCCCTTCTCCTGCTGACTCACGCCGTACACGAGGTCGGAACCGGCAATCGTGTGCTGGTTGTGGGTGATGATGAGGAACTGCGACTGCGCGAGGAATTCCTGCAGCTGGCTGACGAAGCGTCCGATGTTCGCGTCGTCAAGGGCCGCATCGAGCTCGTCCAGCATGCAGAACGGAGCCGGCTTGATCATGAAGATCGAGAAGAGGAGCGCGACCGCGGTCATCGTGCGCTCGCCGCCCGAGAGGAGCGTCACCGACTGCGGACGCTTGCCCGGAGGACGCGCGATGATGTCGATGCCGCATTCGAGCGGGTCTTCCTCGTTCTCCAGCAGCACGAGGCGCGCCTCGCCGCCGCCGAAGAGCTTCGTGAACATCGTCTGGAAGTTCTGGTTCGCCTGCTCGAACGTCTTGCGGAACATGTCGCCGGACGTCGTGTTCAGGTTGGTGATGAGCTCCATGATCTGCGTCTTCGCGGCGAGGAGGTCCTCCTCCTGCGCCTTCTCGCGCGCATAGCGCTCCTCGAGCTCGCGGCACTCGTCGATCGCCACCATGTTGACGGGACCGAGCGCGGCGATCTCCGACTGGAGCTTGCCGACCGTCTTCTCGAGCTCGTCCATCGGCGGCACGACGCCCTTCTTCCACTCGGGATCGGGCTCTCGCAGCACGGCGTCCGCAAAGAGTCCGTACTCGTCCTGCAGGTGTTCGTAGATGTTCTGCCGACGCATCGTCGATTCGGCCGCCTGCACCTCGAGTTTGCCGCGGAAGTCACGCGCCTGGTCAAGTCCTGCGCGCTTCGTCGCCACGGCCTGGTCCGCGACGGTGATCTTCTGCATCATTTCGCCGCGCCGCGCGCGCTCGTCGTCCATGCGTGCGTGGCACTCGGCCGCCTTGTCCTTGAGCTCGGACAGGCTGTCGAGGAGGTCGCCGCTCTCTTCGGTCAGGCGACGGATCGAGTCCTCGTACCCACGGATGCCGCTCTCGCGTCCGTCGATCGCCCGCTGCAGCTCCTCGAGGCGCTGGGCCGCAGACTCGGACTGCTGGCCGACGAAGGAGAGCTCCTGCTCCATCTGGCTTGCCGCGATGCGGCGCTCGGTGAGCTGCTGCGACTCGCGGACGTTCTCCGTCTCGAGCGCCATCAGCTCCTCCTGCATCGTCGTCACGGAATCCATCAGCGCGTCGCGCTTCGCAATCGTTGACTCGAGGTCCTCGGCGAGCTGCTTGCGCTTCTCCACATCGTCCGCATTCGCCTGCATCACGACCTGCAGCTCGGCGGTCACGGCCTCGAGGCGGGTGCGGACGGTCGCCGCATCGCGCGCGACCATCGCCTCCTCGCCCTCGGCCTGCGCCGCCGCACGGCGGGACTCGGCAAGGCGCGTCTCGGCCTCGGCAAGCTGCTGGGACAGCGCGGCACTGCGCTCGGCGCCCGTCGCTAGTGTCTCGCGCGCAGCCTCGATCTTCGCCTTGAGCTCGGCGAGAGACTCCTCGGTCGCGGTGATCGGCGACTTGCGTCCCGACGAGGATTCGACGGACGCGCTCAGGCCGAACGCCCCGTTCTCGCCCTCGACGAGCACGACGTCGCCCAGGAGGTCCTCCGCAGTCTCGCGGCTCTCCTCGGGAATCGGGAAATGGTCGACCAGTCGATCGCCGGCGGCAAGCGTCACGCCCTCCTTGCCGGTCGGCAGCGCGACGATCTTGACGTCGCCCTCGGTCGATTCGAGGACTCCCTCGAGGACGATCTTGGCCTTCGCCTCGTCCTTGAGCATCGCGAGCTGGGCCTCCTTCGCAGCTGCCTCGGCCTGCATCTCGCCGAGATGGTCGCGCGCGTCCTGAATCTCCTGACGGAGCGTCTCCAGGGAAGTCTTCGCGGAATGGAAGCGTTCGGACGCCTCGGCCTCGACCGCACGCGCCGCATCGGCACGCTCCTTGATTTCGGCGAGGTTCTTCTCGGCGGCTGTGACGGACAGCTTCAGCTGGGCCTCGTCCGCCGCGAGACGCTCGTTGCGGATGATCGCCTCGCGCGCCGCCGCCTCGAGCCGCGCGATCTCGTCGCGGTCCGCGGCCGCCCGGCGATCGCACTGCACGGAGTCCGTGCGCGCGGTCTGGACGCTCAGGCGCAGCGTGTCGATCTTCTGCTGGGACGCCTGGAAGACGGCCTCGGCCTGCTCGAGCGCCTCGCGCGCGGCGGCCAGGGAGTCGCCGAGGAGCTGCGTCTTCTGCGCGAGCGACTCGGACTGCATCTTCACGTCCTCGAGCTGGCGGCGGGTATCGGCGATTTCGCGTCCGTCACGCTCGGCGAAGCTCCGGTATTCCTCGATGCGCTGGCGGTTGACGCCGATCACCTCGGTCGCGCGCTGGTACGCGCCGTCCGCCGCCGCCTGCTCCTGCGCGAGCTCCTGGAGGTGCTCCTCGAGCGCGTGAATCTCCTGATGAAGCTGCTGTTGCTGCTGCTCGGCCTCGACCACGACCGCCGTCGCCTCTTCGATGGCCTTCTCGATCTCCTGTCGGTTCGCCGCGTTCTGCTCGAGGACGAGGTCGAATTCGTGGATCTTCTGCTTCGAAACGTAGATGTCGAGTCCGCGCAATTCGTCGCGCAGTTCCTTGTAGCGCTGGGCCTTGCCGACCTGACGCTGCAGCGAGCCGATCTGACGTTTCATCTCGCGGAGGATGTCCGCCTCGCGCACCAGGTTCTGCTCGGTCTGCTCGATCTTGCGGAGCGCCTCCTTGCGGTCCGCCTTGAACTTCGTGATGCCGGCGGCCTCCTCGAAGACGGCGCGGCGGTCCTCGG
>CAMEZU010000267.1 GCA_945947925.1 uncultured Verrucomicrobiota bacterium | reverse complement strand
GTGCAGGGCTGCCCCTTCACGTTGATGAGGTCCTTGATCGCGATCGGCACGGCCTTCGGGTTCGCCTCGGCAAGCGCGAGCGCCTGCTCCTCGTCGAACGTCAGGTACGCCCCGATCTCGCCGTTCTTCGCCTGATAGCGGTCGATGATCGCCTGCACGAGGTCCCGCGAGGAGAACTCGCCCTTCGCGAGCCCCTCCTGCGCCGCCTTGATTCCCAGTTCAAAAAGTTCCATGTCAGCTCTCCGCTCCTTCGACGATCTTCGGCAGGAGGAACTCCTCTCCAACCCGCGCCGGGGCGTTCCCCAACGCGTCCTCGCGGTCCATCGACGGACGCACCGCGTCCTCGCGGAACGCGTTCACGAGCGGACGCCCGTGCATCATCGGCTCGACGCCCTCGACGTCGACGGACGAGATCTTCTCCACGTACTTGACGATGTTCTCGAGCTGCGGCTGGAAGACGGCCTTTTCCTCATCCGTCAGCTCCAGGCGCGCCAGCTCGGCCACGTATCCCACATCGATCTTCACAGCAGGTCCTCCAGACTTGGCTTCAGGTCCTCACCGGTGCCAGGACGGCGTGATGCACTTGCCGCCGGGCGTCGAGAACAGCTTCACGGGCGCCACCGGACCGTCCCCCTGGCCGAGCGTGTCGATCAGGTAGAGCTGGCCGTCGCGCTCCGCCATCACGTGACGGCGGTCACGCGCCCAGGTCGGGTGCTCCCAGTTGCCGGGCGCGGTCACCAGGCGAACCGACGGCTCGCCCTCCGCAGGCGAGATGACGGCGATCTGGTTGCCGCCCGCGCGGCGGCTCGTGTAGACGATGCGTCCGTCGGGACCCCAGTCCGGGTCGACGTTCTGCGAACCCGCCGAGGTCAGGCGGCGCTTGCTCTTCGAGGCCGCGTCGATCACGTACAGGTGCTGGCGGCGGCCCTCGTCGGACACGTAGACGATGCTCCGTCCGTCAGGGCTCCAGGACGGCTGGCCCTCGTTCGCGAACTGCGTCCTCGTCAGGCGCGTCCAGGTGCCCGACGCCGGCGTGATGAGGCAGAGCTCGGGATTGCCAAAGGGCTTCGACAGGATGATCGCCACCTGCGTGCCGTCCGGCGAGACCGTCGCGCCCGTCGTCAGGCCGCCGAAGCCGTACGCGAGTCGGCGCTTCCCGGTGTTCACGTCCAGCTCGAAGATCTGCGGCGCGTTGTTCAGGTAGCCCGTGTAGTACAGCGTCGAGGCGTTCTTCCAGCGGGGACCGACGGACGCCTTGCCGTCCTGCGTCACCTGACGGACGTCGCCGCCGTCGGCATACCCGACGCAGAGCTCCTCGGTCTTGCCCTTCTTCGAGACGAACACGATGCGGTCGTTCGCGAAGCCCTTGCGGTTCGCATACGCCTCGCACATCTTGTCCGCCAGCAGGCGCGCCTCCGTGCGCGCCGCCTTGTCGTCGGCCGCCTTGGACGTCATCGCCAGCCTCTTGCCGCTGCCCGAGACCGTCACCGGACCGCCCACCGCGCCCGTCACCTTGATCGGCGCGTTCGGCGCCAGGCGGAACGCCCCCGACAGCACCAGGTTCCGCTCAAGCGTCCGCTTGAACGCCGGGCTCCCCTGCACGTCGACGGACACAAGGAACTGCTCCTCGCCCGCGCCCTTGATGTTGATCGTCGTCTCCGCGAAAGCCACCCCGGCCATCGCAACCGCCGCCACCAGAAATCCAAACCGATTCATGTTCATTCCTCTCATGTCGTGTAATCTGCGTTGATATGGACGTAGTCGAGCGAGAAGTCGCACGTGTAGATCGAGCTCTCGTACGCGCCGAGATGCAAATCGACCGTCACCGTGAAGGCGTCCTTCTTCATCACGGCCTCGAGCTTCGCAAGCTGCTTCTCGTCCGCAATCTTCCCGCAACGAAACGCCCAGACCTTGTCGTAGAAGACCTCCGTCTTCATGTCTTCGACCTCGGCGCCCGAATAGCCGACCGCCGCAAGGACGCGTCCCCAGTTCGGATCCTTGCCGAACCAGCTCGTCTTCGCGAGCGGACTCTTCGCGACGGTGCGGGCCGCGCGCTCGGCGTCCTTCGCCGTCTTCGCGCCCTTCACCGTCACCGTGACGAACTTGGTCGCGCCCTCGCCGTCCGTCGCCATCTGCTTCGCGAGCGAGATGCAGACGGACTCAAGCGCCGCGAGAAAGGCATCGAAGTCGTCGCCCGCCTTCGCAATCGTCGCGTTGCCGGCCGCGCCGGAGGCAAGCAGGAAGAGCGAGTCGTTGGTCGATTCGTCGCCATCGACAACGACGCGGTTGAAGCTCTTGTTGAGCGCCAGCAGAAGCGCGCGCTTCAGCATCGGACGCGTGATCGCCGCGTCCGTCGTGACGAAGCCGAGCATCGTCGCCATGTTGGGCTCGATCATGCCGGAACCCTTGGACATGCCGCCCACGGTCACCGTCTTGCCGCCGATCGTCACCTGAGCACAGGCCTGCTTCGGCTTCGTGTCCGTCGTCATCACCGCCTTCTCGGCCGCGAGCCCGTGCTCGTACGTGGCGCCGAGCGCCGCCTTCGCGGCCTTCATGCCCGCGAGGAGACGGTCCATCGGGAGACGCCGACCGATCACGCCCGTCGAAGCGACGAGGACATGCTTCGGGTCGATGCCCAGCTCGCCCGCCGTGACGAGCGCCGAGAGCTTCGCGTCCTTGAGCCCCTCCTCGCCCGTACAGGCGTTCGCACAGCCCGAGTTCGCGAGAATCGCCTGCACCTTGCCGCCCCTGACGACCTCGCGGTCAAGGAGAACAGGCGCCGCGGCGACCTTGTTGGTGGTGAAGACGGCCGCGGCGACGCACGGCGCGTCCGCCACGATCAGGGCGACGTCATTGCGCCCCTTGTACTTGATTTCGGCGCCGACACCGGCCGCCCGGAATCCCCTGGCGGAACAGACGCCGCCCTTGATAACCTTGATCTTCTGCATGGAAATCATATTATAACAAAAAAAGGAGGCTTCGGGCATAAGCGTGGGTCTGAGAGTACTCGGCAAGCTCGGTGATTTAGTTTGAGTGCATCATTCGCGTTCATTCGCTACTCAATACTCAAAATCCGAAAAGCTTTAGCCAGACCACT
>CAMEZU010000266.1 GCA_945947925.1 uncultured Verrucomicrobiota bacterium | reverse complement strand
CCCTATAAACCCACTTGACAGATGGGTTTACAAAGGTTTATACTGTCAAGCGCTACGGAGGGACGGGTTTGCCTTGTCTACGGACTTCGGCGGACGGGAAAGACGACGATGCTGCAGCAGGCCGTGCTGGAGATGACGGCGGAGGAAAGGTCAAAGGCCGCGTATTTCAAGGTTCGTGACGGCGACACTCTGGACGATGTGGCGCACAGGCTCGACGCACTGGAGGCGGAGGGAATTCGGTATGTTCTCATTGACAAGATCACGCTGGCGAAGGATTTCATTGACGGAGCATCGCTCTTCTCTGACGTCTACGCGATGTCGGGGATGAAGATCGTCCTCTCGGGCACGGACTCGCTGGGGTTCTGGATGTCCGTCAACCAGGAGCTGTTCGACCGTGCCTATCTCTTCCACACCTCCTTCGTGCCTTTCCGCGAGTATAGCCGGTTGCTGGGAATCGAGGACATCGACGAGTACATCCGGTATGGCGGGCTGCTCAAGCGTGGACACGCGGACTTCGACGATCCTCGTGCGAACGAGCCCGATGCGTCCTTCAAGGACGAAGAGTCGACGCGTCTTTACATCGACACGGCGATTGCGCGGAACATCCAACATTCGCTGGCGTGTTGCCGGGACGGACGCTATTTCCGTCATTTGCGCGAGCTTTACGAGGCGGACGAGCTGACGAACGCAATTAATCGCGTAATCGAGGACATGAACCGCGAGTTCCTCGTCAGCGTCATCACGAGGGACTTCAAGTCTGCGGATCTCGGAGTCGCGAAGAACGCGATGCGCTCGGAACGGAATCCGACGCGGCGGCGGATACTCTCCGATATGATGGATATCGGGTCGGTCACTGCGGAGCTGATGCGCTACCTCGACATCCGCAACGCAGACCGCCAGACCGTGAAGGTGACGGAGGATCATGTCGCGGAGATCCGGGAATACCTCGAGAAGCTCGATCTCCTCGTTCCCTGTCAGGTCAGACACGTCAGCAGGGGCAGGGAGCTTTCGCCCACCGAGCAGGTCCTCTTCGCCCAGCCGGGCATGCGTTACTGTCAGGTCGAGGCGCTGGCGAAGTCGATGTTGAAGGACGCGACGTTTCTGCGCTCGAATCCGGCAGAGCGCTCGTCGGTGTCGGAAAGGATACTTGAGAACGTGCGGGGACGGATGCTCGAGGAGATCGTCCTCCTGGAGACGATGGCCGCCAACCCCAGGCCCAGGGACATTTTCGAGGGTCGGGAGGTCTTCAAGCTCATGTTTGAGAGCGGCGAGTTCGACATGGTTGTCCGCGATCTCAAGACCGGCACTTGCGAGATCTGCGAGATCAAGCATTCGCGCGAGGCCGTCGACGAACAGTTCCGGCACCTTGTTGACTCGGACAAGTGTGCGCAGGTCGAGCGGCTGTTCGGCCGGATATCCGCTCGCAAGGTCTACTATCGCGGCCCATCTTTCTCCCATCCGCGCGGAGTTGACTATGTCAATGTGGAGAACTACCTTCAGCGAATGGGCGATCGGTGATTTCTGGAAGCCTCGAACTCTCGGGTCGTCCGTCGTGTCAAGCCGCGCTATCTTTTCTGTGGACATATCCACACGAGCGGTCATGCTGGCTTACGAACCAACTCGTCCTGCAGCGGATTGGGCGCGGATGGGTGGCGGCTGGCAGGGTGATTGACAGGCGGTTACTGTGGCATTCTTGTGTGGTAATCAGGCTCTTGGCTTGAAAAGGTACGCCTGATTGCGAAAGGCCTGTATGAATCGGATACTGAAGACGAGGAATGATGATTTTTTATCGGCGATTGGATGGCCGATTCGCCGAATTTATGCGGCGAATAGTAGATTTCGACACGGGGACTATGGTACAATACGAGCATGTATCTGCATGAAAAAGAGAATTGGACTCAGTTCACGATTGATTATGAGCGAATCTGCCCATCGGTGGCGTCAGTTCGTCATCATCAGGGACGGGTTCTCGCTCAATTTCTGACAGCTGGAGCCATAACTTCAAACAAGGCCTGCTTGGAGGCATTTGTCGAAGAGGTGTCGAAGTCCGCCGAAATAGAGGGCGAGAAGTTTGATCCTGGGCATGTTCGATCTTCTCTTTGTCGACGGCTTGGGGTTGATTTTCCGGACGATGGCAGGTCTGTTCCGCGCACTGTCGACGGGGCGGTGTCGGTGACTCTTGATGCCGTTATGAACGCCGAGGGCGAATTGACGGAGGATCGCCTGTTCGGATGGCATGCGGCCTTGTTTCCGACCGGTTACAGCGGACTTTACAAGATCGAGACCGGAAGGTATCGCGACGGTGAAATGCAAGTGGTCTCGGGTGGATTCGGACATGAGAAAGTGCATTACCGGGCGCCATCACCGACTCTCGTTTCTGGATTGATGCGTGATTTTCTTGCGTGGTACAATGCGGCGGACGGGATGGATCTCTATGTGAAGGCGGCCGTGGCCCATGTGTGGTTTGTGATGATCCATCCCTTTGATGACGGCAACGGACGTCTTTCGCGGGCGATTTCCGACATGCTGATCGCGCGGAGCGACGGGCAGGGCGCAAAGTTCTACAGCGTTTCCAATGCGATCATGCAGGAGCGAAAGCGATATTATTCCCTGCTCGAATCTCTTGGTCATTCAGATGGTGACATCACTGAGTGGATAGAATGGTTTGTCGGTCGCATAGATGCCGGATTGACGTCTGCCGAAAGTGCGCTTGAGGCGACGTTGAGGAAATCGAGGTTTTGGGACGTGCGTGCCGATGAGTATTTCAACGAGCGGCAGCGCAAGATGCTCAACCTGCTCTTTGATGACTTTTCCGGGAAGCTGACGTCCGGGAAATGGGCGAAAATCTGCAAGGTGTCGTCTGATACCGCGCTGAACGACCTCAACGATCTGGTCGGACGTGGCATCTTGAAAAGGTCGGCTTCCGGCGGTCGCAGTACGAATTACGAGTTGAAATTGTAAAATAGAGAATACACCATGAAGAACGTGATCATCATCTCAGGTTCGCTGCGGGTCGGCGGGAATACGCCGATGCCCTGGCCGGCGGACCAAAAGGGACCTGAGATCGTTGAGCGCATCCTGAAGCTGCTTGAGAGCGGACCGCTGCGGTC
>CAMEZU010000265.1 GCA_945947925.1 uncultured Verrucomicrobiota bacterium | reverse complement strand
GCGGGCTCGGGGACATGGCGCAGCACTATCTCGATCCGCTGCAGTATCTGCTCTGTAAGGACGAGACGAGTCCCGTGAAGATCGACTACAAGGGACCGAAGCAGCATCCGGAGACGGTCGGCCGCTTCGACCGCATCACGCTCACCTACGCCGATGGCACGGAAGTCATTCTCGACGGCGACGAGTCGCTCCGGAACGAGCCGTTCCTTAAGGGCACGAAGGCGACCGTGTGGCCGGTGAAGCTGCCGGACGGATCGGTGCGCACATGGACGACGGACGCGCAGGCGAAGGGGCAGATGTTCCGCATGACGGATAGCGCCGGCAAGGAGCTCGACGTCCGGGGCATCTTGAAGGACCTCCCCGAGCCCGCGCCGCAGGTGACGGACTTCATGGAATCGGTCCGCGAGCGCAAGACCTTCGCGCTCAACGAGGCGAACGGCTTCCGCAGCTCGACGATGTTCAACCTCGGCATCGTCGCGTGGCGCCTCGGCCGCGGCTTCGAGTTCGATCCCGTCTCGCTCCATGCGAAGAACGATCCGGCGGCGGAGCGCTTCCTCTACCAGGACATGCGCGAACCGTGGGCGAAGGAAATGGCGAATTGAGAATGAAGAATGGAGAATGAAGAATGATGGAATTCAGAAATCTGCTTGTCGGGCTGGTAGCGGCGGGAATGCTGGCGGGATGCGCCTCACTGGGAGGGGGGACGCCCGCGTCCCCCCAGTCCCCGAAGAAGGACCTCACCGAGCCGGAGATGGTGCAGCTTGCGGATCCGAATCCGTTTGCGAACTATGGTCCCGCGATGCAGAGTTCGGACGCGTTCCCGCTCACGGTCAACTGGCAGGATGCGCACAAGGCCGAGATCGCGGCGGCGACGAGTCCCGAGACGCTCCTCCGCCTCTTGCGCAAGAACAACGGCAAGGGATTGCTCGACGAACTGCGGGCTCCTTACCACACCGATCCGATCGTCATGCAGCAGATTGCGGCGATGACGCAGGTTGTGATGGATCCGGCGACACCGAATGCGGCGAACCTCCGCGCGTGTTGGACGAAAACCTTGATCGTGAAGATCCATGCGGCCAAGGCCTACATCTCCTCCTTCCAGACCTGTTCTGCGTATCACGCGCTCTTCTGTCTCGACCAGCTCCGCTGGTGCGCGCGTCCTGAAGACGCGAAGGCGCTTCGCGAGATTGCGAAGTGGTGGAACAACGGGAATGCCGACGATACGCGTCACGTCCGCGAGTTCGCGGCACAGGTCGAGCGCGAGGTCGCGCGGTGAAGCTGGGCGAAATCACGGCGTGGCTCGACCGCGAGCTGGAGCTCGGGGCCTTCGACGACGTCTCGAACAACGGACTCCAGATCGACCGCGAGGGCGACGAGATCACCTCCGTCGCCTTCGGGGTCGACGCGTCCGTCGCGTTTCTCGAACGCGCGGCGGCGGCCGGGGCGCAGCTTTGCGTCGTCCATCACGGCATCTCGTGGGGCGGCGGCATCCGTCGGCTGACGGGTGCGGACTACAACGTCGTGAAGACGGCGATGCGTCACAACCTCGCGCTGTACGCCGCGCACCTGCCGCTCGACGCGAGCCGGAAGTACGGCAACAACTGGGAGCTCGCGCGGTTCCTCAAGCTGAAGAACGTCCGTCCCGCCTTCAGCTACCAGGGCAACGTGATCGGCGTCATCGGCACGTGCGCGAACGCGCGCAACCTCGTCCGCCTGAACGAACTTTCTCCCGGATCCTTCAAACCCAAACAGCCAAACTTCCCAACATCCGCAACTCTTACCGTCGGCGTCTGCTCCGGCGGCGCGGGCGAGTTCGCGGTCGAGGCGAAGGCGCTCGGGTGCGACCTCTACGTGACGGGCGAGGCGAGCTGGGGCGATGTGATCGGCGCGGAGAACGTCCTCATGCCGATGGCCTGCTGCGGACACTACGAAACCGAGACCTTCGGCGTCAAGGCGCTTGCAACGGCACTGTCAAAATCCCTTGGTATCACGGCAACCTTCCTGCCCCGAGAGCCGGTGCGACCGCCCGCCACCGCAGGCTGCCTTTAAGCGCGGTCAGGCAGGACGCCGCACCGACAGAAGGCGCCTCACGCGCCGCCGGATGCGGCCTTCGGCTCGGTTGCTGACGCTCGTCCTTTGGTATACTATCCTTATGCTTCACGTCATTGCCACACCGATCGGAAACTTGGGGGACCTTTCCCCGCGCGCCCTGGAGGCGTTCAGGTCCGCCACGCTCATCGCCTGCGAGGACACGCGCCGCACCTGGCAGCTCCTCACGCATTTCGAGATTCCGCGTCCCGACATGGTCTCGTACCGTCAGGGCAACGAGGAGCGCCTCACCGAGCGCATCGTCGCCGCGGTGAGGGCGGGACAGGAAGTCGTGCTCTGCTCCGACGGCGGCTATCCCGGCATCTCGGACCCGGGCTACCGCCTCATCCGCACCTGCGCGCAGGAGGGCGTCCCTTACGACGTCATCCCCGGCGCGAGCGCCGTCAACGTCGCGCTCCTCATGAGCGGACTCTCCACCTCGTCCTTCACCTTCCGCGGCTTCCCGCCGCGCGGACCCGGCGCCCTGCGCAACTGGTTCGCCGAGGACAAGGACAAGGAGCACACGACGATCTGCTACGAGTCGCCGTTCCGCATCGCCGCAACCCTCGAGGCGGCGCTCGACGCGCTCGGCGACCGCGAGGCCGCAGTCTGCATCGAACTCACCAAGCTCCACGAACGCGTCTCGCGCGGCTACCTCTCCGATCTGGTGAAGGAGTACAAGGAGGCGAAGGTGAAGGGCGAGGTCGCCCTCGTCATCGCGGGCAACAACCCCAAGTTCTGCCGCACGGCGGCGGAACTTGGGGAGCGATGAACGATGGGGGATGAATGATGAGTGGTGGTGGAATTCGAGTTCTTGGTCTGCTTGTCGGCATGGTTTCGTCCTGGATGCTCCGGGCGGACTGCCTCGACGAACTGCTGCCGCGTCCGCGCGCGGCGGTGCGCGGGGCCGGCGCGGAGTTCAAGCTGGCGATGCCCGCAGGCCAGACGGGCTGGTACCGGCTCGAGGTGAAGGGCGGCAAGCCGAAGAGCTCGGGCGATGAGGAGGGGAAGCGCTACGCGCAGGTCACCTTTGGTCAGCTCAA
>CAMEZU010000264.1 GCA_945947925.1 uncultured Verrucomicrobiota bacterium | reverse complement strand
CTATGCGTCAGGAACGGTTGATCAGCTGCATGAATGCGGCGGTCAACCTCTATGGTGTCGTTTCGTTTGCGGAGCTGATCAGACTCTACAACCGCTACGCGGCCGACGAGCTGGCTCCCGTGTCGAATCTGCTGACCGAGCCGGAGATCGACGCGATCCTTGCGCTGCCGCCGGATGACTTCGACCTCGAGGCCCAGGAGCGCTGGTTCAAGGCGGTCGAACTCGACGGGGTTCGGTATCTCGTCTCGGAATACGGATTCGCAATCCATATCGGAGAAGCCGATGAAGAAATCCACGAGGAGAGCGTCCGCGAACAGCTCGCTGCATTCGTGACGCCGGACCTCAAGGTCCTGCCGTGGGACGATTTCTCGCTCTACGAAGAACCGAAGGCCTTCGAGGAGACGGGCGTCACCAAGCGGGTCGCGAAGTTCCTGCGTCAGGAATACGGATACGAGAAGACAGAGGCCGCGTTCGCCGTCTGGGATCTTCAGGAAGCCATCCGCTATTCGGCGTCCCTTTACGAGGTCGTCGAAACCGCACGCGTCGAGCTCGGGCTCGAGGTGTACGACCGCGACGAGTTCGAGGATCTGGTGGACGTCCTCACGCCGCTCGTGCGCAATACGCGCGCCTGGAACTACCGCGGCCATACGGAGTCGGAACTCGTCAGCGCCGGTGTTCTGAAGGGCTTCCTGTCCGAGGATGTCGAGGATGCCTTCGACCAGTTCATGAAGGATGGCGAAGCTGATTGGCCCGGGGACGGATCGACGGTTCCGGATGACGGGGAGGATGAGGACTGGAAGCCGGACGCCTGGGATACGGGCGTGCTGTCGGACAAGGACCTCGCGGAGATCCTTCCCCCGGCGGAGTATCCGAAGGGCCCCGTCGACTTCAGATTCGTCAAGGATCATGACAAACGCGAGCAGGCGCTGGCGGATTACCAGAATGTCCGCAATGTCACCGGTGACTTCGTCCGTGAGGTGCTGGTCAAGGCGCTCTCTGGCGAGGCACGCAAGGCGGCCTACCGCAGGCTCGGCTTCCCGGTGGCGGAGTCGGCCAAGGACTGGAATCTCAACCTCGACATCGTCGCGGGCGATTTCGCCATCATGCTCGACGATCAGTTCGGCGAGACCGTGCTGCAGAAGGTCCTAAAGGATTGGGACAAGCTCTCCGACTATCATCGTCTCGGGGCGCAGTATTTCAAAAACGTGCATTACGCGTGGCTTGTCGTCGAGGCCGTGAAGTCCGGCGTCGGCGTCAAATGCCGGAACCTGATGAACGGCGAGGAGCTTTTCCTCATGGAGAAGAGCTTCAGTCTCAATCCGAATGTGAAGGGCATGACCGTCTGCGCCAACATTGCGCCGATGGGCGACGTGTATCTCAGTCTCGGCGTCTTGCATCCGGCGGATTTCGAACCCTCGCCGGCCGTTCACCGGCTCGTGCGCCAGAACCTCGGCCTGCCGCTCGACGGACCGCTCGACCTCTCGTCCGCAGACGAGGCGCGTTTCGCGGAGGACACGATCCGCCGCATCTACGCCCTCGGCCGCTTCGGCTTTCCGTTCAGAAGCATCTTGCGGGACTGAAGGCGTCCGGCCACCTTCTGAGGCGATTCTCCGTTCATTTCCTTCCATGTGAAGCGGGGATGTTCAAACAGTCAGGCAGAAAGGAATCGAGACATGATTTCTGTGAATGAGAAGTGCGTTGGGTGCGGCGCTTGCGTGCGGGATTGCCCGATGGGGATCCTGCAGCTCAAGGACGGGCGTCCGTCGGTTCGCGAAGAGAAGGCTGCGGGGTGCATTGCCTGCCGTCATTGCCTAGCGGTGTGTCCGACGGATGCGATTGCGCTCCGCGGGGTGAAGGCGTCCGAGGGCCTTTCTCTCGAGGGGCTTTCCCTGCCCACGGCGGAGATGGCGGCGAATCTGCTCGTCTCGCGTCGCTCCATTCGCCAGTACGCGGCGGAGGAGATTCCGCCGGCGCGCATCCGCGGGCTGCTGGAGACGATGAAGTCCGTGCCGACCGGCTGCAACATCCGCCACCTTGCGTTCCGCTATGTCGAGACTCGGGCGCGGATGGACGAGCTGCGCCGGCGGATGGTCGAGCTCTTGTTGGCGAAGGAGGCGACGCTCCCCGATTTCCTTCAGGGTGTCGTCGCGGCGATTCGCAAGAAGCCCGAAATCGACCCGTTCTTCCGCGGAGCGCCCCATCTCCTCATCGTGCAGGGCGATCCGTCCGCAGTGACGCCGCAGGTCGACTGCGACGCCGCCTGCGCCTATTTCGACCTGCTGATGCAGGGGTCTGGCTACGGGACGACCTGGTGCGGCTTCCTCAAGATCATCGTCGATGCGGTGCCCGAGGTCGCGGATGTCTTCGGCATTCCGCGCGGCGCGCCGTTCTACGCGATGCTTTTCGGCGTGCCGGCGGTCCGCTACGTCCGCACGCCGCCCCGCGCGGACGGTGCGCAGATTGCGCGCGTCTGACGGCAGTTTGCGCTGGCTAATACTCCCTGGAAGTGATATAATCACAGACAATAGCTTTTGACCTTTCCGCGAAGATAAAGGATACGAACACAATGAAAATCAACCTGATTGCAAATATGAACGGCGTCCTGATCGGACTGTGCTACGATTCCGTCACCGAAATTACGATTGGCCGCGAGGTCGGCAACACGATTGCCCCGCTGGCTTCCGACGGACTCTCCCGCAAGCACGCGCGCATCTTCTTCAAGAACGGGAAGTGGATGCTTGAGGACCTGGGCAGCACGAACGGTTCGTACCGCCAGGGCCAGAAGGTCGAGGGCGTGATTCAGCTTGCGGCCCGCGACATGCTGCAGTTCGGCAAGTTCGAAGTTTCGGTCGACGAGATCGTGACGGACGGGGCTGAGGCTCCGGCTCCTGCGGTGGCGGCTGCGCCCGCTCCTGCCGCGCCATCTCCCGTCGCGCCATCTCCCGTCGCGCCCGCTCCCGTCGCGCCCGCTCCTGCCGCCCCCGCTCCGGCGCCTGAACCGATCCAGCCGATCACGCCCGCCGCTGCCGCCGCCGCCGGCGCGAGCCTCAGGCCCGCGTCCTCCGTTGCGCCGACTGCGGTTCGCCGTCCGACGATTCCGGGTCTCCGTTCCGGCGTGAAGCTGCCGCCGAAGCCGGG
>CAMEZU010000263.1 GCA_945947925.1 uncultured Verrucomicrobiota bacterium | reverse complement strand
AGTCAGGCGGCTTGCCTCGTCGGCCTCGCGAAGAGGGGTTTTGCAATTACCTCTATTGAAAGGAGTGACATGATGGAGAAAGCAATCCTGGTTGTGGCGCTGGGGGCGCTGGGAGCGAGTGTTTTCGCGGGAATCGCGGTCGATGACAAGTTGCCGGCGGGCAACGTCATTGTCGAGAAGATCGCGGGCGATGTCGTTCGGTTGCATCAAGACTTGCGTGACTCGAGCCAGAACTGGATCTACTGGAAGTTCCGTGTGACGGGAGCGGCGGGGAGGAAGCTCAAGTTCCGCTTTACGAAGTACCCGGCGGTCGGCTCGCGCGGTCCTGCGGTTTCGACCGACCGCGGCACGACCTGGACCTGGGCCGACGACCTGCAGCCGTCGCCGCGCCGGGAGGCGCAGACCAACGACCATGCCGACTGGAATGGGTTCGACTGGGGGTTCGGGCCAGAGGACGACGAAGTCTGGTTCTCGCAGGCAATCCCCTATGATGCATCCGATTGGCAGGCCTTTCTCGCCCGCCACGCGGCGGACCGCGGTCGGCTCTTCGAGGAAGGTGTGCTTTGCAAGTCGCGCAAGGGTCGCGATGTCGAGTACGCCCGGTTCGGTCGACTTGACGGCCAGGCGAAATACCGCATCTTCGCCTCGTCGCGTCACCATTGCCAGGAGATTTCGGCCACCTACGTGCTGGAGGGGATGCTCGAGCAGGTCTTTGCGGACGACGATCTCGGACGCTGGATGCGGGAGAACACCGAGATCCGCGTCGTGCCGTTTGCAGACAAGGACGGCGCCGTGGACGGCGACCAGGGCAAGTACCGCAAGCCGCACGACCATGCACGTGACTACAACGAAGACCGTCCGGTCCTCTACCCCGAGGTGCGTGCGATCATGAAGATGCTGAGCGAATGGAAGCCGAACGTCGTCAACGACTACCATTCGCCGTGGCTCCGCGGTAACTGGTTCCAGAAGGACAACGCCAACGAGTACGTCTACCAGGTCGGATTTGCGAATCCCTCGTGCTGGGCGAGACAGCAGGCGTTCGGCAAGGCCGTCGAGCGTGTGCAGACGAGTGGCATGGGTTATCGCCAGTCGGATGACTTTGCGCCTGGGCAGGGCTGGAATAAGGCGACGAACTATTCGCAGGGGAAGACTCTCACCCAATGGGCAATGAGCATCTTCACGAACGCGGCGCTCATCTCGTCCTGGGAGATCCCGTTTGCCAACAGCCGCTACCGGACACTCTATCCGAAGGACTGGCGCGCGTTCGGCCGTGACATCGCGGCGGGTTACCGCGAGCATCTCGAGCCGTCCGGCGGACCGGAGTGCGTGGACGGCATCTATCCGCATCTCGCGATGTTCAACCTGGAGGGAGAGTGCGGGACGGGTGCGGTGGTGCCGTGGGCGGGTTCGCTTTGGGCGGTGACGTACGGCCCACATTGTCCGGTCGGTTCGAGTGACAAGCTCTACCAGATCACGCCGGACCTGAAGCAGATCGTGCGAGCGGAGTCCGTCGGCGGCACGCCGGCGAACCGTCTCGTCCACCGTGAGACGAACCAGCTGCTGATCGGCCCTTACGTCATCGATGCGAAGGGGAATGTACGCGTCGTGCCGCCGGCGAAGATGCCGGGGCGTCTCACCGGCGCGGCGCGGCACCTAACGGATCCCGCGAACAAGGTCTATGTGGCGACGATGGAGACCGGGCTTTACGAGCTCGACATGCGGACGCTCGACGTCCGCACGCTCATCCGCGAGAACGGCAAGAACGACTGGCAAATCGCCGAGCTGCTGAAGCGTGAAAACATGCCGTGGCCCAACGGCTGGGACGCGGCGCCGCAGACGCATGTGCCCGGCTATCATGCGAAGGGGCTCTGTACCGGCTTCGGGCGCGTGTTCGTCTCGAACAACGGCGAGGACAGCGAGGCTGCGCGGCAGAATCCCTTCGAGCCGTCCGGTGCATTGGCGGACTGGTCTGCGTTCGGGCAGGACTGGCGGATGATTCGCCGGTGCCAGTTCACGGACGTCACGACGCAGGACGGCATCTTCGGCAACGAGCATCCGGACACGAATCCAATCTGGTCGCTCGGCTGGGACGCGAAGAGCGTAATCCTTGCCGTGACGACGAACGGGACGGAGTGGGCGTATTATCGGTTGCCGAAGGCCTCTCACTGCTATGATGGTGCGCACGGCTGGAACACCGAGTGGCCGCGCATCCGCGACGTCGGTTTTGGCGACGGTTCGCTGCTGGCGACGATGCACGGAACCTTCTGGAAGTTCCCCAAGGGCTTTTCGCCCGCGCGGCCGAACGGGATACGCCCACTCTCCACCTACCTAAAGGTCATTGGCGACTTTTGCTACTGGAAGGACGCACCCGGCGGCGGCCGCATCGTCTTCGGTTGCGACGATCAGGCGCAGAACGAATTCCTCGGCAAGCGCGCACTCAAGAACGATGCACCGAAACGCGACCGGTCACAGTCCAACCTTTGGTTCGTGAAGCCGGAGGATCTGACGACGTTCGGTCCGCCTTCGGGCGAGGGCTGGGTGTGGTTCGGCGAGGATGTCCGCAAGGGTGATGTGTCTGATCCGTTCCTCTGGACGGACGAATACGGGGTCAAGGAGTTCTCGTTCAAAGACGAAGCAGGAAAGAACGTCGAATACGAATTGCTGCACGAGGGCGACTGGGTGCGGGTGAAGGCGCTTGCGGACGCGAAGGGGGCCAATGCGCATTTTGTCTACGGACCTCTGCTGAAGTCGCCCCTTGTTGCCCCGCCCCTCGACACAAAGAAGCCGTATGTCGACGTGACGGACGACAACGGGACGGTTTGGCGATTCCCGAATGTGAACGGGGACGCGAAAGTCATCTGCCGTGAGGTGGCGACGGAGCGTGATCTCCTCTACGTAGGCGGCGTCTTCTACGAGGTTCCGGCGGACAACGCGGGCGGTTTCGCAGTCTTGCGTCCGATTGCATTGGCGGACGAACCGGTTCGCTCCATCGAGGCGAAGCTCGGGCTGGTCTTCATCAACGGGAGGCCGATGGCGCTTGACGCACTTTGGAAGAATGGGACGGGCGCACAGGCCTATTGGCTCTGGAAGTCGCAGCAGAAATGAACGGTTAACCTAAGAGGTAATTGCAAAACCTCTTTTTGACGGTGATTTGG
>CAMEZU010000262.1 GCA_945947925.1 uncultured Verrucomicrobiota bacterium | reverse complement strand
TCATGGTCTACTACCGCTACCTGCCGACGACCTCGCTGAAGGCCGCGGAGGTCGAGGCCGACGTCGAGGCTCTCTCGAAGGACAAGAGCGGCGAAGTCGGCGTTTCGATCGATATCTAGTCCATTCGCCCGCAAGCGCGTGAGCCGTAGGCGGAACAAGCGCGCGGGCGAAACAGTTTCATTGATGCCGTTTAGTCTTTTCCTAGCGCTCAAGTATCTGAAGCCGAAGCGCAGCGTGACCTCCGTGATCACCTGCGTTTCGGTTTTGGGCGTTCTTCTGGGCGTCGCGGCCGTGATCATCGTGCGCGCGGTGATGACGGGGTTCGGGGATCTCTGGGAGCAGAAGATCCTCGATTTCAAGCCCCATGTCACCTTGTCTGCCTCATCTGGCATGGGGAACGTGATCCGCGACGAGGAAAAGCTCGTCGAGAAGCTCGCGGCGATTCCGGGCGTGACGTCCGCCATGCCTGAAATCGACACGCGCATCATGCTCGAATACCGGGGGCGCGTCTCAGCACCGGTCGTACTTGGCGTGGACCCGGACCGGTTCCAGAATGCGTACCGCATCGGCGCGCCGCGCGCGGGCGACTACGACCTGGAATGCGATTCCATCGTGCTCGGCGTCGACCTCGCCCGTCAGCTGGGCTGCTGGGTGGGCGACATGGTGACGGTCTATTCGCCGAAGACGCTGGCGTCGCGCGATGAAATCTACCTTCCGCTGAAGTGGAAGGTCACGGGCATCTTCTCCTCGGGACAGCGCGACTACGATTCGGGTTTCTCCGTCTGTTCGCTGGCCAGCGCCCGCGAGCTGATGGGACTCGACCACGGCGTGTTCGCGATCCACCTGCGCACCGCCGAGCCATCCAATGCCCCGGTCTTCGACAAGCTCGTCGAGCAGATTCGCGACCTGGCCCCGAAATGCCGGGTGGTGACCTGGCGCCAGGCAGACCGCGAACTGTTCAACGCCCTGGCCGTCGAGAAGAACATGACGGCGTTCCTGCTCATGCTCATCACCGTCGTCGCGCTGTTCTGCGTGATGAACACGCTGCTCGTGCTCACGGTCCAGAAAACGTCCGAAATCGGCCTTCTCAAGGCGCTGGGCTTCACGAAGGCCAAGATCATGGGCGCGTTCGTCGTGCATGGTCTGGTCCAAGTCACGACGGGCACGCTGCTCGGTCTCGCCACCGCCTACGCGGTTCTCCGCAATCTCCAGAACATCGTCGACCAGCTGGCGCGCTTCGGCGTGCAGGTCTTCCCGAAGTCGGTCTATGGTCTGGACTCGATTCCGTACCGCCTCGTGGCGGCGGACGTCGTCTGGGTTGTGGCAATCGTCTATTTCTTCGGGCTGCTCGCCGCGCTCGTCCCGGCCTTCCTCGCCGCATCCAAGAACCCCGTCGAGGCGCTCAACAAGTAGGGGGCCAGATGAGTCTGCTCGAAGTCAGGGAAATCGCGAAGGAGTACCGCCTCCCCGGACAGCCGCCGATCCGCGTGCTGGACGGCGTGTCGTTCATGGTGGAGCCCGGCGAACATGTGGCGGTCGTCGGTCGGAGTGGCGCCGGCAAGACGACGCTGCTGAACATCCTCGGTGGCCTCGACCGCCCGACCTCGGGCGACGTGCTGCTGGCCGGCGAGTCGCTCTTCCGCGGCTTCGGTGCGTCCCGTCGGCGCACCCGTCTGCGGGCCACCCGCGTCGGATTCGTCTTCCAGAGCTTCCATCTGATGCCCGAACTGGATATCGTTGAAAACGTCCTGCTGCCGACAATGACGGGATTCGGCTGCTCGTCGTCCCGGAAAGAGATCCGCGCGCGAGCCTGCGAACTGCTTGCGAAGGTCGGCCTCGGGGACCGACTGGACCACCTGCCGACGGAACTTTCCGGCGGCGAGCAGCAGCGCGTCGCGCTCGCACGGGCGCTCATCACGCGCCCGGAGATCGTCTTCGCGGACGAACCGACGGGCAACCTCGATGCGTTGACGGGGGAGGAGATCCTCAGGCTCCTCTTTGAAGTCAACGAATCGCCGCTCGCCTGCGTCATGGTCACCCATTCGTCCGCCGCGGCCGCCAAGTGCGACCGCACGTTGACCTTGGACAAGGGTCGCTTGGGCTAGGGAGGGTACTTTGAAAAGAATATTCCTGTTCACGATGCTGAATTTCGCCATCATGCTGGCCATGATGGTCGTCCTGCATGTCGTCTGCCTGCTGATGGGCGTGGACCCGAACCAGCTCTTCTCCTCGAAGGGCGGAATCGATCTGGGCGGGCTCGCCGTCTTCTCGCTGGTCTGGGGCATGGCCGGCGGTTTCATCTCCCTGCTGCTGTCCAAGACGATGGCCAAGATGTCCGTTGGCGCGAAGACGATCGACGGGACCGAAGGCGCGGCAGAGCGCTGGCTCGTCGAGACGGTGCGCGAGCTTGCGGAACGCGCGAACCTGAAAATGCCGGAAGTCGCCGTCTATCACGGTGAGGCGAACGCGTTCGCGACGGGCGCGTTCCGCAACAGCGCCTTGGTCGCGGTCTCGGACAGCATCATCCGCCAGATGACGAAGGATGAACTCCGCGCCGTGCTGGGACACGAGATGAGCCATGTCGCGAACGGCGACATGGTCACGATGACCCTTCTCCAGGGCGTCCTGAATGCCTGCGTGATCTTCCTTTCCCGCGTGGTCGCCATGCTCGCGGCGGGCGCGCTGAACCGGGACGGGGAACGCCGTCGTGGTGGATCAAGTGGCCTGTACCACCTCGTCTACTTCGTCATGCAGTTCGCCCTCGGCATTGGCGCCTCGATCGTCGCGATGTGGTACTCCCGTCATCGCGAATACGCCGCGGACGCGGGCAGCGCGGAGCTCCTGGGCTCGCCGGGCCCGATGATCGCGGCCTTGCGGAGGCTTGGGAATCTCCAGCCCGGCGTTCTGCCGGATTCCATCAAGGCGTTCGGCATCAGCGGCGGCATGTCTTCGCTTTTCGCGACCCATCCCGCGCTTGAGGACCGCATTGCGGCGCTGGAGCGCCTTCAGCAGGGAATCTGAAAAAATCGGTTTACGTTATTTCCCCTTGCATCGCGGCGGGCGGTTGTGATATACTGCCCGCCGTTTTCAACTAAACGAGGTAATCAAGATGGTCAAACTCAGAATGCGTCGTACGGGTTGCAAGAACCACGCGACCTATCGTAT